>CAYNMO010000231.1:0-3956 GCA_964398155.1 uncultured Actinomycetota bacterium
TGAAATTTTAAAACCTGTTTTGCCTAGAATTCTATACTTCATTTTTACCCGCTTCCAGTTTAAATAATTTTAAAAATTATTAATTTAAAAAAATAATATATATTTGTGAATTCAGATACATATCAGGCAAAATATTATTCTTTTAACATTGTCTATTATTCCCCTATTATTTTTACCAGAACTCTTTTACGTCTTTTGCCATCAAATTCCCCATAAAAAATCTGCTCCCATGGTCCAAGATCAAGTCTGCCCTTAGTTATGGCAACCATTACTTCTCTTCCCATTACAGTTCTTTTCATGTGTGCATCTGCATTATCTTCAAAACCATTGTGGGTATATTGATTATATGGTTTTTCAGGGGCAAGCTTTTCAAGCCAGTTTTCAAAATCATGATGAAGACCGCTTTCGTCATCATTTATAAAAACGCTGGCAGTAATATGCATTGCATTACAGAGAAGAAGACCTTCCGTGATTTTGCTCTCAGTAAGACAGGCGCTTATTTCACCCGTAATATTTATGAATTCACGCCTTTTTTTTGTCTGGAACCATAACTCTTTCCTATAGCTTTTCATAAATATATTCTCCTTTTATAATTCTTCAATATCTGTGTAATCATATTACAATATTATTTTATCTTAAAGAATATTTATTAAACTTTACCCAGAAATCTGGTATAAAATTATATAGAATAAAATATTTGGCAGCTTTAAGACTTTTATTTCTATGTTTGCAGGCTTTAAGCTAAAATAGGCAAATCGGCAAAACAAGTCAGGTTTTTATTTTGATATGGAAAACATGCAAAAAAATAAATAAAATGGCTCAAAAAGAGAATGGACCATAATGAATAATTACAGGTGGGATGCAAAAGAGTATCAAAATAATTCCAGACCACAGCAGGACTGGGCAAGAGAGCTGATAGCAAAACTGGATCTGAAGGGCAATGAAAGAGTTTTGGATATTGGCTGCGGTGATGGAAAAATTACAGCCGAAATTGCCCAAATATTAAAAGAAGGATCAGTGACCGGAGTTGACAGCTCAAAAGAAATGATTGATCTGGCAATTGAAAATTTTCCCGGAAATACCTATAAAAATCTTTCATTTATTATGTGTGATGCAAAGAAATTAAATTTTGATAATGAATTTGACATAGTTTTTTCAAATGCCACATTTCACTGGATCAAAAATCACAAAGCTGCATTATTGAAAATAAAAAAATCTTTAAAAAAATCCGGTAAAATTCTGATTCAAATGGGCGGAACAGGCAATCTTAAAGATATAATTGAGGCAACAGATATAGTAAAAGCCACACCAAAGTGGAAAGACTATTTTTTGGATTTTAAGTTTCCCTGGAGTTTCTATGGACCTAAAAGATATAAAAGCTGGCTTGACAGCCTGGAATTTAAAATAATTTATCTTAAGTTAATTAATAAAGATATTGCACTTAAGGGAGTTGAGGAATTAAAGAACTGGGTAAAAACAATATGGATTCCTTACACGGTCCTGTTGCCTGAAGATATGCACAATTCCTTTATGGATGAAATTATTAATAGCTACATAAAAAAATATCCTTTGGACAAAGATGGATTTGCGCACATCTCTATGGTCAGGTTAGAATTTATGGCAGAAAAATAATTACAAGGCCAGAGTTAAATATGGCTCATTTTGATTTAATATAATTACGGCAGTAAGAATATGAAAGAAAAATCCAAATTTTCAATCGCGCACAAAGATGTCGAAATGTTGGAGATTATAAAAAACACTAATCACAAAACATTAGCCGTCTGGGCAATTGACTGCGCCGAGCGTGTCCTGCCATATTTTAAAGGAATATACCCAAAAGACCTTCGCCCAAGGCAGGCTATAGAAACACTGCAGTCGTGGATAATTACGGATATATTTAAGATGGCAGTTATTCGCAAGGCTTCGCTTCAGTCTCATGCTGCTGCCCGTGAAGTTGGAGAGGATAATTCCGCTCGCTCTGCTGCCCGTTCTGCCGGCCAGGCTGTTGCAACTGCACATGTCCCAGCGCATGCTTATGGTGCTGCAGTATACGCCCAGCAGGCTGTCTACAGAGCTGCTAATCCCTCCGAAGCCGATGCTGCGGCAGTCAGAGAACGAGACTGGCAGTATCAACGCCTGCTCGAGCGCAAAAATAATATGCAAATCGGGTAAAATAAATAATAATCCTAAAGAAGAATGGAATTTAGTGGAGAATTCAAACTATAAATGAATAATAAAGCAACATATTTTTAAGGCAGGCCAGATTGATCATAAAAGCTTTAAGTAAAACAAGTAAAAAGGTGGCAAAACAAATAAGAGAAGTTGAAGTTATTTGTAAAATACATGATAAAACCAGTGGAAATATCTATCTTGACAAGTCTTTAAACTTTCACAAGGCAATGAAGAGCCTGTTTCTTTTTTACTCGGATAATAAATTAATAAGCATTCTCTCAATATTTATGCCAGCAGAAAAGGAAGCAGAAATATCGGCTTATACCCTGCCTGATTATAGACAAAAAGGGTATTTCAAAAAATTGCTCCATGAGGCAATTGAAGAATTGAATAAATATAATCAAGTGAGACTGTTGTTTGTTTGTGAACCACAATCAAATGACGGAAAAAGCGTTATGAAAGAATTACGGGCCAGGCTGGATTTCACAGAATATTGCTTAAGGTTTAAAGGTTATACGGGTAGCTTGGATAAACAGCAGTTCTCACGAATCAAGTTGCGCAAGGCAGACTTAAGTGACCTTGAAGCAATTGTTGAGCTAAGCCAGCAAATCTTCAATTGTAACTATAAAGACTCAAAAAGCGTGATATCAAAGTCTCTTAAAGCAGGCAGCAGAACTCAGTATATTGCAATTTTAGATGGTAATTTTATAGGAATAGTGGCAGTAAGCTTTGATAATGATGAAGCATCAATATTTGGACTGGGCATATCCCCGCAACATCAGGGGAAAGGTTATGGGAAAGAATTATTGAATTTAATATTAGAGGACCTGAAAAAGAAAGATATCCAGAATGTGTTTATTGAAGTTGACAGTACTAATAAAAATGCTTTTAATTTATATCTGAAATGTGGCTTTGAAGTTGAAACATCCTATGATTACCATAGAAAATATATAAAAAATTATAATTGGCTTTTGCCGAAGGATAAATAATATTAAATGTTGTTAAAACTATTTACCCCGTTAATAGGTGCGGTATTTAAATTTGAAGTTGATTTGTGCGAGTAAGAATATACCTATCACTTAAATTTGAAGCTGACTGGTGCCCCTAAGCTTTGAAAAGTCGAGTCATGTTCTAAAGGAATTAGTGAAATTTAAGAAATTTATTGATTTGCTATAATAATATAATAATTATATTTTTATTATATTTTGTTTACATGTTTAGATAAATTATGATATATTAGCTTAGTATTGATTAGTCAATATTTAAAGTATTGTTATTAATCTTATCTGTTCATTAGGCATAATTCACGTTCTTTATTTTTCTGTTTTAAATAAATGTTAAAAAAAAGGGGGGGTGAAAAAATGAAAAGAAAATTATTTTTAGCTTTATCTTTAATAATTTCCATTGTGGTTATAGCTGTATTGGCTACTGGATGCATTAGTTTTAGTGCTAATGTTGATCCAAACACACTAAACTTAAATAATAAAGGTAACGGAGTTATTACAGCATATATTACACCACGCGAACCATTTTTTGGAACTATAGACAAAGTAGAAGTGGGTTACAAAAACAAGCTTGCAGAAGGAATTAGATACAGTGTTGAAGAGGGTACACTTATAGTTAAAGTGGAGAGAAAAGAACTTATCAAAATACTAAAAGATGCAGGCATAGCTGAAGATGTATTCGAACAATATGTCAACTTACAAGTTAGAATAAGTGGAATGGATGGTGTTTTTTACAATCGAAATCTGTACCAAATTTCACTCGAAAACTGTACCACTTAA
>CAYNMO010000232.1:0-835 GCA_964398155.1 uncultured Actinomycetota bacterium
CTCTTGCCTAACCCCCCGTGTACACGCCACCCGTAAGCAACATTATTAAAAATAGTCAGAGGGAAAGGATTGGGCCGCTGGAAAACTAACCCTACTTTTTTACGCAAAGCCAGGAGATCTGTATTTTTCCCGTAAATATCCTGGCCATTTATATAGACCTCACCTGAAGTGCTGACATTCTCAATCAGGTCGTTCATTCGGTTAAGTGTTCTTAAAAAGGTAGATTTACCACAGCCGGAGGGACCGATCAGTGCAGTGATTTTTTTAGCCTGAATTTCCATATTAATATTTTTTAAGGCCTGAAACTGTCCATAGGACAGAGACAAATTTTTAATTTCAATAATATTCATAATTTTTATCCAAATCTCCCCGAAATATAATCGTTGGTCCTCTGGTCTTTAGGAACAGTAAATACCTTTTCTGTCTGCCCAATTTCTATCATCTCACCGTTTAGAAAAAAAGCAGTACGGTCCGCTACTCGGGCCGCCTGTTTTGTATTATTGGTAACAATAATTATGGTGTAATCTTTTTTTAACATTCTTAGTGACTCTTCTATTTTCATTGTAGAAATAGGATCCAGTCCGGAACATGGCTCATCCAGTAAAATGAAATCTGGCTTAAGTGCGAGAATGCGGGCTATGCAGAGCCGCTGCTGCTGACCGCCTGACAGTTTGAGCGCAGAAGTAGAAAGTCGATCTTTTACCTCTGCCCAGATAGCAGTGTCTTCCAAGCTTTGTCTGACTAGTGTGTCCAGCGTTATCCTATCTTTTATCCCGGCCATTTTAGGACCAAAAACAATATTTTCATAAATTGATCGAGGCAGAGGCACAGGAGA
>CAYNMO010000232.1:845-3945 GCA_964398155.1 uncultured Actinomycetota bacterium
TACGCCGAAGCTCTGTTATGCTTGTGTCATCCTCATAAATATTTTTACCATCAATGGTTAATAATCCCTCTACCCTCGAATAAGGCACAAGATCATTTAAGCGATTGAGTGCCCGCAGGAAAGTAGATTTGCCGCTTCCGGACGGTCCAATGATACCCAGTATTTCGTTCTTTTGCACTTCCAGATTAATATTTTTTAAAGTCTGGATTTGGCCGAAAAAATGGTTGAAATTTTCTGCCTTTATGGCAATTGTGTCCATTTATATCTTCCTAAGAATATTTTTTAATAAAGCGGTTCATCAACATATATGCCACCATATTTATTATTAAAATTGTAATAATAAGGATGGCTGCTGTTCCGTAAGCATTAGGCATGGAAATGCCTTCCCGTGCCAGAATATAAAAATGAACTGCCATGGTTCTTGAAGATGAGAATATCGAAGTCGGTAAACGCAGGACGCTGCCGGCCGTAAAAATTACTGCGGCTGTCTCACCGATGCTTCGGCCAATGCTTAAAACTATACCGGTCATAATTCCGGGTATAGCTGACGGCAGGACCACTCTGGTGACTGTCTGCCACTTGGTGCATCCCAGCGAATAACTTACTTCCCGGTAAATATAGGGAACTGATTTGATTGCTTCTTCACTAGTCCTTATTATGGTCGGCAGAATCATAAAAGACAGTGTTAAGCTGCCGCTTAAAATTGACCACCCGAGTTTCAGCCTTATAACAAACAGGATAAAACCAAATAAACCGAAAATAATAGAGGGAATACCAGCCAGACACTCCGAACCAAATTTTACAATCCTGGTAAATATGTTTTCCCGGGTATATTCGGTCAGATAGACAGCTGTCCCTATTCCTAATGGTGTGGCTATTAATAAGGCTCCAAATGTCAGCGTAATGGTCCCGATAATGGTAGGGAAAATACCTCCGTTTTTACCCATATCTATAGGGTTAGTCGTTAAAAAATTAAAATTGACGACTGGCAGACCTTTTTTTAAGATATAAAAAATTATAAATAAAAGTATAAAAACCGTGATAGCGGTAAAAGTCCAAAGTAAACCCAGCATAATCTCGCATTCTGCTCTTGGGTTAGTAGTCATCAAATCCGTCCCCTCTTCTTGCTGGACATTAGATTGGCCACTGTATTCAATATCATAATGATAATAAAAAGGACTATTCCTGTAGCAAAAAGTGCCTGGCGGTGCTCACCGGTAGAATAACCTATTTCAAGAGCTATATTTGAGGTTAGTGTTCTGACCGGATCAAGTATTGAATGAGGTATGTTTATGGCGTTCCCGGCTATCATTATAACGGCCATGGTTTCTCCGATAGCCCGTCCCATTCCCAGGATTATGCTGGTAATAATACCCGATTTGGCAGCCGGAAACATTACCATTATGGTTGTCTGCCACTGGGTAGCTCCCATGGCAATGGAACCCTCTCGATAATTTCTGGGCACAGCCAACAAAGAATCAATTGAAATACTGATAATAGTGGGAAGAATCATTATGCCAAGAACAATTGAGGCAGCCAGTACAGATAAACCAGGTCCGCCTAAATTATTACGGATAAAAGGGACCAGTATGACTACTCCTATAAAACCATAAACTACCGAAGGTATACCAGCTAAAAGCTCGATAACCGGTTTTATTATTTGGCGAACACGCTTGGAAGAAAATTCGGTCAGGGTGATTGCACAGGCCAGGCCTAAAGGTACGCCTATTATAAGAGCTCCCGCTGTAACTTCGACAGAGCCGATTATCATCGGCAGTATGCCAAAACTTTTTTCGCTTGGGAACCAGTCCATACCCAGGAGAAAATTTTTAATCCCATATTTGATTATAATCGGGGTACCTTCGATAAAAATGAAAAAAGTAATTATGGCTAAAAAAGAAATAGCAGAAAAGGCAATAACTGCCAGGACTATCTGGATTAATTTTTCATTTCTTTCAAGCTGTGTCATTGATTCAAACTTTATAGTTAGTACTGATGTTTAATTTACGGAGATTAGTCCCTCTTCACTAATTAAATCCTGTCCTTCCAGGGAGAGCACGAAATCAATGAAGTTCTTTAATTCTCCGGTGGGAGTATTTTTGGTTACAAACAAAAAGGGACGTACCAGACTGTATTTTTTAGTTATTATGTTTTCATCAGTAGCCATTATGCCTTCCAAACTCAGTGCTTTTACTTCATCGTTTAAAAGCCCCAGAGAAATATATCCAATCGCATTTGGATCACTGGCAACTATCTCTCTTACCGTGCCATTGGAATCCTGAACTATGGCTCCTTTAAAAATACGGTTCTTTCCCATCACCAGTTCCTGAAAAGCACCTCGGGTACCTGAACCCTCCTCACGAGTTACTACGTTAATAACTTTATCTATTCCACCGAATTCCTGCCAGTTTCTGATTTGGCCGGCAAATATTTGTTTTATTTGTTCAACAGTAAGATCCTCTATATTATTACTGGAATTCACAATAACAGCCAAACCATCAAAAGCTACTATTATTTCGTTTAAATCTTTTTCTTCCAGTTTTAATTCGCGGGAACAGGTTCCGATATCGGCTACTCCTGATTTGGCTGCCTGAATACCGGCGCTGGAACCTCCCCCCTGGACATTAACAATAATATCGGGGTATTTTTCCATGTATACCTCGGCCCACTTATCGGCAAAAGGTTCAACACTAGTTGAACCAGCTATGGTTATCTCATTATGAGAGACACCCTGGGTACAACCAGTGGTAAAGACAGCTAATATAAATATAACAAGAATTAAACGGCGCACATAAAGATTATAGCAAAATTATATATATCAATTCAAGTCTTGGAATCGACATTTAAAATATAATCTTAATTTTAAATGTCGATTTCTCAACTAAAGAATATAAATATTGGCTTTGGTTAGGGAGTCTGGTTGAGGAGAGATATGAAATTTCAAACAAGTTTTTACAGTAATTAATTTTTAAGCCTGATTTATTTTCAAATCCCGTAGATGAACGCAAATAACAATTGATCAAATTTCCTTAGAAATTTTAAACGGTACATTTAAGAGCAGTTCTGCAACCTCTTTATCTGTTGCCAGAATGTTTACCAG
>CAYNMO010000233.1:0-3916 GCA_964398155.1 uncultured Actinomycetota bacterium
ATTTATTCTGGAGCCGATGACCGGAATTGAACCGATAACCTACTCATTACGAATGAGTTGCTCTACCAATTGAGCTACATCGGCATACGCTTGATCATTTTTTTAAAAAAATAAAAATAAAAAAACATAATAAAGAAATCAGTCGAGATAATCAACTACGTCTGCAATTTCAGGATTTTCTTCCGTCTCCGCTATTTTCCTTGTCGTAGACTCTCTATCGGAATCAATCTCAATCTGGCAGAAAGGTATGCTGACCCTTGTATTATTTTCCAGTTCCACTATTACCTGTGATTTTAAAGGCTCATAGCCATATATTATGCCTTTACCCTGAGCGCATTTTACCGGAGTCCCTCTTTCAGGGACCTTATCTATAAATTCTTTATAGCAGTCATATTCATATTTCAGGCAGCACATCAGCCTGCCGCAAATACCTGAAATCTTGAGTGGATTTAGTGGCAGATTCTGGTCTTTTGCCATTTTTATTGAAATTGACTCAAAATCGGTCAGGAAACTTTTGCAGCAAAGATTTAAACCGCACGGACCAAGACCTCCGACTATTTTTGCTTCATCTCTTACTCCGATTTGCCTCAGCTCTATCCTCATCTTAAAGTGAGCCGCAAGCTCTTTAACCATCTCCCTGAAATCAACCCTTTTTTCCGAAGTAAAATAAAATATCATCTTGCTCTTGTCAAAAACGATATGAACATCCACAAGCTTCATTGGAAGATCGTATTTTTTGGACAGGTCTTCAAATTTTTTATAACCTTCGGCCTCTTTTGAATTATTTAATTCATCAACTGAAATATCATAGTAAGTAGCCTTCCTTATAATCTTTTTTGTGGAAAGAGCAGTATCAGCTGCGGCATTTTTGTTGGGATTAGTTATTATCTCCCCTATTTCCACAACATCCTCAAGCCGGCAGATAACCTTGTCATTCATTACAAGTTCAATTTCCCCAGCGTCAAAATAATGCACATTCCCGTTTTTACGGAAAATAACTCCTATCATTGTTGCCATATCAGATTCACCTCACATGTATTTAAGGCCGGACAAGTCCAAGAATAATTCTGTCCAGCGCTATTTCATAATTAATGCCTTTATTTAAATAAATCCTGTTTTCGATAATATCTTTAAGAAGCCTTGTATATTTATCAATATTATCGCTTTTAAAGCCTTCCTTTATAATATTATAATTATCCGGATAATGTAATGCTTCCTGTCTGCATCCTGCAGCAACGGCAATTATATCTTCAAGGCAATCAGTAATTATATCAAAAACACGCGTTATAATTAAGTTTGTTATTTTTTTTATTTCTCTTTTATCTTTTTCTTCCAGTTTTTTTACAATTCTTTTAACCTCGTCATCATCAAGCCCGCTCTTTTTTATTTTTTCCAGTTCTTTTTTTTGTCTTTTCTCGGCCTGGCCGCAAATCTCTTTTACAAAAATGCCAACACTTCCTGTAAAATTCAGCGCCCCTGAAATATTTTTCCTGTCAGACATTAATGCCGCAAGCAGTTCGTCAAGCTCAATCTTGAAATCCTGAAATCTTTTATCATAATTCTCAAATGCGCTGCCTTTAAAAATCCAGTTAAATGTCTGGCATCTTGATTTTATTGTAGGTTTAATGGAATTTATATCTTCTGCAAGTAATATAAATACACATTTTTCATCCGGTGGGTCTTCAAGTGTTTTAAGCAGCAGATCAAATGAGTCCCCGCCCAGATCAGCCTCCTTGATTATTGCAATTTTAAACTCATTATCAAGTGATGATACATTCATGCTGTAAATAAATTCCTTTATTTCCTCCATAAGTATTGAATTTCCGGCAGGATCTATTATCCGCAGATTGGGATATTTTGCCTTAATTGTGTTTATGCAGGTCCTGCATTCCATACAGCCATTTTTTTTGCAGTTTATATTTGCAGCAAACTGAAGAGCTATTTCAAACAGATATTTCATGTTCTCGCCATGAAAAAGATAAGAATGTGAAATATTTTTGCCTGCGAGCTCTTTATTTAATAATTTTAAATTCAACTGATTAAGAGGGCTTTCAGATAAGAATCCCAGGTTTTCAGGGCTTATAATTTTGTTTCTCCATTTAGCCGATTTTCAATAATCCTTAAAATCTCACCGTTGATATCTTTAACTGATTTTATCGAATTGTTTTCTATGCAGTCAACTACCGACCATTTATATTTTTGTGCGGCATAAACAGCAACCTCGTAAGTCTTTTCAAGATAGGCGATATCCCTTTCATGAATATCTTTTTTGGCTGACCCGTCTATCTTGTTTAATCTTTTCTCGTTTAATTTTTGGCAGTACTCCGGGGGCATGTTTAAAAATATCACAATGCCAGGTTTGGGAAGATTTAGTTTTTTAAATTCCAGGTCATATATCCAGTCCAGAAATTCTTCTCTTTCCTTTTTGTCTTCGAATTTTGCAGCCTGGTATATCATGTTGGATGACACATATCTGTCAAGAATCAGGATTCCGCCTTCATTGTAAAATTTTTCCCAGTCAGACTTAAAAGATGCAAATCTGTCTGCAGCAAAAAACAGTGAGGCTCCGTATGGATTTACAGACTTGGGGTCTTCACCGAAATCTCCGTTAAGATACATTTTAATAAGGGCAGATGAATTGCTTTTGTAATTTGGAAATTCAAGCCTCATTGCCATGTATTTTTCGCTTATAAGCTCCTCATACACCATTTTTACCTGGGTGGCTTTGCCGCTGGAGTCGATACCCTCTATTACTATTATTGTTCCTTTGTTTTCTTTTAATTTACTGTTCATTTACTCCCTTTAGATTTTCAAACCCTGCAAGATAATCATCATATCTGATTTTGGATTCAATACCAAATTCACTTAACATATCCAAAGCCTCATTTATCGATATATCCAGCTCCTGTGCCATTTTCCTTATTAAAACTTTCCCCAAACGATAAAGTTTTAACATCATACAGTTATTATACCAATAGCACCCTAAATTTGACATAGTCATGTCAGGGGGACGTATAGTTTGACATAACTTTATGGGGTTCCAAAGCAATTATCATTATTTGAAGTCGTTAAAATCGGCTGGAGAATTTATTATATACCCTGAATATAATCCAGATTTTTAATAAATTTATACTTGCCGGCGTGAGACAAAATTTTCCTGTCTTCAGTTATTAAAAGAGATTCCATCTCCTGAGCGAGTGCCACGTAAACAGAATCATAATAAGATAATTTTAAGTTTACTGAGAGGCTTACTGCATTTTTTATTACAGTATCATCGGGAATAATTATATTAATATTTAACAGTTTTAAACTGTCATATATTTTATTAATTTCAGCGATATTAAATATATTTTTATAAACAAGTGAATTTAAAACTTCAAAAATAAAAAGATCCGGGGCGCTTAATTCAATCCTGCCGCTAAAATGCTTTCCCTGGAGAAGAACGGCAAGTTCAACTTTTTTATCATTTTCGGCTGAAAACCATTTAACTCCGACTGAAGCATCTATTATTATATTTTTCTTTATAAGGTTCAGATTCATATTTTTTAAAGATTAAAAATGTCTTTCATCCCTGAATTTTCTGATTACTTCTGTGCCCCCCGTTAAAGTGCTTTTCTCCCTTATCTCTTCCATCATTTCTATTGCCCTGGCCATATCCTTCTTTTTCTTGTCATCTTTTTTTGCCTCTGTTTTTAAGGCAATAAAATCTGCAGCTGCCTCTCTGACAAATTCACTTCTGCTTATATTTTCATTTTCGCAGAACTCATCTATCTGATTTAATCTCTCCTCAGGAATAGTCAAATTTATTCTTACATATTTTGATTTCATCATACTCACCGCCTATAAGTATAGTCAATACACACTTTAAGTCAATATGATTTTTAAACTTCTATTTTTTGCCAGAAAATCTTTTAAT
>CAYNMO010000234.1:0-3879 GCA_964398155.1 uncultured Actinomycetota bacterium
CTAATTATTCTAATACTTTAGTATCCCATATAATATGCACCGGAAGTCAGACCGATACCCAGCATAAATATTTTAAATAAGTCAGTAAATTATTTTATGATATTGTGTTTTTGAATTTCTTTTTTATGCTGCTTCCCGAAATAATATCTTAAATCCCGGGCTTTAAAGAACTGCATATTTGTCTAATGTTGTAATAGTGGCAGATCCAATCATTTTTTATTTCTGTTTTTTTCTAATGTTGTCATAGTGGCAAATCCACCCATTTTTTTTCTCTGTCTGAAATAACTCCTGCCTCAATTACCTCCTGGACCTTATAGCCTGCTTCCATATCTGCCTCTGGTTTTGAGCCATCAGTTATATTTTTTATAAAGTCGTATGAATTGCCGATGTGATATCTCATCCATCCTATCGAGAATTTGGGGCCAGGGAAAGCTGATGCAGGTTTAGGATATCGCTGAACTGTCTCCAGAGCTTTAAAACCTCTCCACCCGCCTATAGGTTCTTCTGTATCTCTGGTATCGTATACTTCAAGGTAGTTAGGCTGCATACTGTTAAACCTTATTGCTCCCTTTTCGCCATGAATCTCAATCCTTATTTCATCATTGGCGCCTGTTGCAACTTTAGTCGCTTCAAGAGTTCCAAGCGCACCGTTTTCAAGCTCAAACATCATAAGAGCGATATCATCCACGTCGACTTCACATGTTTTGCCGGGGCTTCCTGCCAAAGGTCTTTCTTTTACGAATGTTTCAAGCTTTGAATAAATCTTCTTAAAGTCTCCCAGCATAAACCTTATCAAATCAATTAAGTGCGACCCAAGGTCATAAAGTGAACCGCCGCCGCAGTATTTCTTTTGTATCTTCCAGTATGAAGACCTGTTTGAATCTGCATTTCCGGCATGAAGATATGCAGCCCTAACGCTGTATACCCTGCCTAAAAAGCCTTCCGATATAAGCTGTTTTGCTCTAATTGTTGCAGGGGTATATCTGTACTCAAAACACATCTGAGATACAAGCTCCGGATGTTTTTTTGCAGCATCAAGAATCTCTTTCGCTTCATCAAGATCCATTGCAAGGGGCTTTTCACAATTTACATGCTTTCCTGCTTCCAGTGCATTGATAACTATCTCTTTATGGAGATTATTAGGAGTACAGACCGATATTATATCAATATCATCTCTCTTTAAAAGGTCTCTGTAATCCTCTGTTGCAAACTCAAAACCTGCCTGATCGATTCCTTCTTCTGCGTCTGAGACAGGATATGAACATACGCCGACCATTTTTAGTTTTGCCGGAAGAGGTTTATAAAAAAAAGGTAGATTTAGAAAAGAAATTGTATGTATTTTGCCTATAAAACCATATCCGACCATACCCACACCAAGCGTTCTCATGCTTAAACTCCTTAAATATTTTAAATTTTAAGTAAAAAAATTTGAAATAAAAAACCAAATCACTGCTTAAATTGAATCTTTTTTTAAAACTTAAAATTAAGGCTGCTGGCTGACCGGTGGAAGCATAAACCAGATCTCTTTGCTTTACCCTTCGCCCCTCGCTTTAAAATTGTTTTACCTCCCTATCCCATTGCCTGGCTTGCCAGCTATCTATATATTTAATTGCCAAATTTATTTAAGCACTCTGGAAAGTCTTGGCCTGTTGTATCTCTGCACTATTATGCATGGAATATTGACAGCAAGTGAATAGAAAATCATTATAAGGAAAGCCCACCAGGGATTCCAAATTATAAAAAGTGGGAAAGGTAGTATCTGAAGAATATGAGTTATTTCTGCTCGGCAAGTTTCAACTCTGAACTTTTCAAAATATTGTCTCTCAGATAAAACAAGCTTTCTTTTTTTAAAGCCGCTCTTTACTACTGCACTGCCATCTGGCAGGAGGTGCTTCCATTTTTTAACTTTAAATACTTTTTCATAAAAATTACCGCTTTTTTCCCATGGTCTTGTTCGATATAAAAAACTGTCGTGCCTAAAATATCTGTCAGGGATTTTAAAGCAAATTAAAGATATCCCTACCTGCAAAACAGGCCAGCTTATAACATTCAACGTAAAGGTCCAGAAGTTTCCCAAATCGATTATCATTTTTTCATTTACCGTTTCTTTTTTACGTTTATTACCCTGCTCTTCCATACTACTTTTTTAAATAAAAAGCTTATCGCAATGGAGTAGACAAAAACAATACAAAAAAAATACTGCGGGAAAAACATAAAATAAAGATATCAGAAAGTTAAAATTACCTATTTTAAATAAAACAGCAAATAATAAAGAAACAAAAAGCAAATATAAAATCACTGATAAAATTAAATAAAAAATACTGCCCCCTGCAATATTTCTAATTAAATTTATCAGCGCAGTAAAAAACCCCATAATCCATAATGACATTAAAATAAGAATGGAAATGTTTGAGGTCTTTGCTCCAAAACCGAAACTCTTGCTCCAGCCATGGATAAGATTTTTTAGTCCTCCAGGATACATTCTAAACGAAATTATGCATTTACCAATGTAATTATTTATTTTAACTCCTGTTTTTAAAAAATTCTGGCCCATTGCAAGATCTTCCAGAACTTTGTCTTTTACTTTTTCATGACCTCCTGATTTAAAATAATCCTCGGTGCTGCAGAAAATACATGGCCCAAATAATCCTATTGGTTTAATAATTTTTAAAAATATACTGAAGGAATTCATGGCTCCTATTAAAACGGCATTAAAAAACGCTGAAAGCTGTTCATACGGTTTTTCCATATAATGATACGGCTGAATAGATATCGCTCCGGGAGTTTTTTGATATTTTAATATGATTGTTTCCAGCGCATTTTTGTTTAAAAATGTATCTGAATCCAAAAAGAGAAAATATGGGTTCTTTGCTTTTAGCGCTCCATTCCAGCAAGCCCAGTTTTTGCCCAGCCATCCTTCAGGAAGACCTTGAAGATTTAAAACTTCTGCGCCATATTCTTTGGCGACCTGACTGGTATTATCAGTAGAATTGTCGTTTACAATAATGATTTCAAAATTTTTATAAGTCTGAATGGCTAAAGAGTTCATTAGATTGGGAAGAGAATTTTCTTCATTTCTTGCAGGAATAATTATTGAGACACCAGAAAATATTTTTGTTTCCATATTTTGCATGTCAATATCTTTAAGTATGCCCCTTCTTTGAAAAAGAATCTTCCAGAAAGAAAAAAGACCGCAAAAAAAAGCGAGGCCGCTAAGAATAAAATCTATTAATTGTCTGTCCATTTTCTAGAGTTGTTTTATTTTATAAATTATGACCGTTTGGGCAATATGAATATGATTTTTATCCAGCCTTAGCCTCTGGCTTTGTTTTTTTTATTAATGAAAAGCATTGGAGCAATTGTAAAGCATTTATACTTTTATTTTAAGAGTAAAATTTAAAAGAAATATCAAAAATTGCTTTTTTTATATTTAATTTCAATATTTATACTTGATAAACACTTTTATCATGTGAAATAATTTTTAATATTCCCATTATTTCCCTTTAAATAAAATATATTCAGTCCAGACAGCTATATCTATTTTATTTTTGTCTGGCCATCAGGTAAAATAGATTGATGAAATTTACTGTAAATTATAAAATTTGGTAATTGAAATTCTGTCTGGATAACAAATCACGAGTGTATTTTATTTTCAGTTATGATAGTATGACTTGGATTATTTTTAATTAAAAATTAGTATTTATTTTCTGACATTTTTACAATGCACTAAATTACTTGCTATCTGAAAATTAATAATAAAATTTTATAAGAAAAATGAATAAAATTACTAAAAGAATATTACTGGCAGTACTGGTTGCTGCAATTATATGCGGATTATTTTTTGTTTCAAGATATAATTATCTTCTTTTTCATTACATA
>CAYNMO010000235.1:0-3862 GCA_964398155.1 uncultured Actinomycetota bacterium
CTTCAATCTCTTTTGCATATTTTTTCCGCAGAATCCTGTCAACCTCAGGAACAAAAGTGGCCTGGAAAGGCACCTTGTCCGGCTGCTTATGATCCATCGCTGTCTGCATTCTTTCCTTGGATGTCATGGCCATTTTAGTTAAGCTCCCTTCCTGCCCTTATCAGGGCTTTTATATTTTCAGGTGGCGTACCCGGAGTAATAGGGCTGCCGTTACAGGTAATAAAATTATTGCTGGAATTTTCAAACTGTCTTACAACCTCTTTTCCCACATCTTGGGGTTTCCCGTCATGAAGCAGATAAATTGCATCCAGGTTTCCAAATATGCAGACCCTGTCACCTATTATTTCTTTTATCCGGGCCGGCTCCAGATGAAAATTCTTTTTTGATTCTTCAATCATTAGTCCGCTTATATTTATTTCTGCAAGATCGTTAAGAATGGGGTTTATATCACCCGTGAAGTAGACAATCGGAAAAAGTCCCATCTTTTTAACATCAGTAAAATAGTCCAAATGGATATCTTTTATAAACTTTCTGTATATCGCAGGATTTGCAACATCAGGTGAAATATATGCTTCAGAGATTGCAAATCCATGGGCGCCTGCGGCTGCGAAAGCTTTCGCCCATTCGAGCTGAGCCAGGTAGCATTGCTCAAGCAGGTATCTCATACCATCAGGGTAGTCATGGAAAGCTAAAAGTCCATTCTCAAATCCGGTGTAACCGGTCATAGGGTCAAAAATTTCACATATTGCTGACGGAATATGTACATTAATAAATACTTCGGCTCCATATTTTTTTGAAATGATGCTGACATGGTCAGTATAGCCAAGCTTGATTATTTCATCAGCAGACATGTAAATATACCTTTTTACATACTCGTCTATACTTTTTTTACCCGAAAGGTCCACCTTTGGCCTGAAACTTCGTGAACTTAAAAGGTAGTCGGGGAAATCAACTATCTCCTCATCTTCGCCATTTTCCACGGAAAAATACCTGTCCTGTTTTTTTAAACTCTTAAGTGACGGATCTATTACAAGGAAATGTTTTTCACCCCTTTGTACTATTTCTGAGTTTTTAAAATACCCCGGGGTTCCAATGTGCAAATGAAACCAGTCCGGTTTAAACTCCTTATGGAAATACTGATATATCTCTGAAAGTTTTTCTCCGTCCTGCCATGCAGCTTTCCTGCAATCGAGCCCTGCTGCTTCATATTTGTAAATTCCCCACCAGTGGGACGCTGAAGGATACCTGTCAGCTTTCCTGTGACTAAGGGCTGCGACAAATATTTCTTTTGAATTTTCTTTAGCTTCCATGTTCTTTAAATATACCTCCCATGACGTTTGCCAGCTTTAACCATTGCAAATATATTCTCGAAGGGGGTGTCCTTTAAAACACCGTCAGCAGAGGCGAGTGTAAAACCCCCCCCTTTTGCTGCAGAATCAATGCACTCAATAACCGCTTTTTCAATATCTTCAGGATTACCGTCCCTTAAAGGAAAGAAGGGATTTATGTTGCCTTTAAGCGCAAGCCTGTCTCCAAACCTGGTTTTGACTTCCTTTAAATCAAAGTCCCCCATTGGAGCCTGCTCTAACGGACATATTATGTTTACGCCGGCATTTACAATATCATCAAGGAGTACGCGCCCTTTGCCGTGCAGGTGATAATGAAAAATCTTTTTATTCCTTACTGCAACTCTGCCAATGGATTCAAGCAGAGGCAAATCCCACTTTTTAAATATTACAGGGCTTATTGTATCAAGGCTTGAAGTTCCGCAATTTAGAAATACAGCATCCACGCTTGTATTTTTTATTATTTCCTCAGCTATGGCTGCCAGATGTTCGATATATCTTTTTTGTAATGGCAAAAAAAACTCAGGATAGTCATTTAGATCCAGTATGACCTGCACAGCTCCGCCTTCCCTGAAAGTTGCAAGAAATTCAAAAAAAGTATTTCCGACAATTCCTTCACAAATCCCATAATCACCGGTCCGGCTATAAGCCTGCTCAATGGCACCGTAGTCGAGCTTTGAGGGGTCACTAAAAAAGTAATCCTCAATTACCGGCCAGTCCTTCAAAAGATCCTTGACTGGCCTTTCCACCGGCCACAAGTCATAGTCAAAAACAGAATGCCTGGTCTCGTGCAGGCTGCCTTTGGAATTCTTATAAACTGTCTCGGTAACAATGAGATCTGGATTCTTAAAAACTGAACTTATATCAAGCATGATTTTCTGCACTTCAGATATTCCGGGCTCAACCGGTATCCATGCTTCACAATCAAAATACTGATAGGCTTCAAGCTGTAATTGCCAGAGGGGAACTTTTGAAAAACATGTACCGCCGACTTCCCAGAACGGCCTTCCTGAAACCTTCAGGGGTATGACATCCCAGAGTTCAGGCGATACCGGCACTCTGTCGGGTCTGCCGTTTGCGAATGCTGTTGTTATTCTTTCTTTTGGCGTCATTATGATAGTGTTATGGGCCGATTATTCACCGGGAACTAACTAAACCATTAAACTTAAGGATTACCATAATCCTGTTTCTTCTTTTTTAACCGATTGCTGTTAGTTTTTGTTTCCAGTTTGTCTCAAATAAAAATAAATTTAAAAACTTTGTGTGCATTCTATAAAATGACTTTTTTTACCCCAAGCATGTCAGCCAGATATGAGAGCTCTTCTTTTACGTCGCCGTTTACAACCGCCCAGTGATGGCTCGTCCCATTGGCGGAATTGGAATACAGGAAAGTTTTAAGGTCAGGCTCCAGCTTTATCTGGTAATGAGGATAACCGTCAAATCTTGGCTCTCCCCCAAGTGACTCGCCGCTTAAGATTGTCATCTGGAAGTTGTCAAGTGTGCAGATAAAATTAAGAATTGTTACTTTCCCGGGTTTGCCGATAAATTCCATCCAGACTCCGCTGATATCTGATGTTGCATCCATAAGTTCGAAATCTGGCGTTATTGTAACCTGACTGTCACTTTGTGCAAGCAGGTAGTTGGACGGGCCGGCATGTCCTGCCCCAACAGAATTTGAATCATAATCAAGATTAAAGATCTCAGTAAACATAACCGGGTTACCTGTCAGGTGTCTCAACATATACATGGCTGTTGTGCCTCCAAGATCTCCTTCATTGCCAACCACAACTTCTGATTTTGCAAGCCTTCCAGTGTAAAGGCAGGGACGTAGTCCCACCACTTCATGAAGTTCAGGAATAAGGTCGCTTAAAGCTATCCCATCCAGCTTACTGTCAATTATTACTTTCTCAAAACCCAGTGATGCCCTTGCAGATTTGCGAAGGTTATCCTGCGATACCCTTGAATCAATTTTAAACTGCTTGTTTACCAGGGCCAGGTAATCACTTACTTTCTCCTCCGGAATACTGTCCGCCGCTTTTTTTAACTGCAGGCAGGATATATATTCGACGACCGGGCCTATCTGTGAATATAGCCTGAATTCATCGACATAAGTTGTTATCATCTGGAAATTCCTGTATGGAAGTATGCCAAGCTTTGCTCTTTTTAAATCTTTGAATACTTTTGCCGCTTTTGCTAACTTGTTGATTTTTACCACGGGTTCTTCATCAAAATACCCGCCAAATACAAAAAACGGTTTTACACACATTTTAACAATGACATTAAGCCCTTCAATTGCTCCCACGATCCCGGAATTTTTAAATAAATCCATAATATTGCTTCTTGCCGGGGGGTTTTTATAAGGGGTCATGCCCCAGATTATACATGGCTTTATCTTCAAGACATCTTTAAAAGCAAGCAGGTATTCGTCCTCTGTCCAGACAACGCTGCAGAAAACCACTGTATCAAAATTACCTGAAAGCAGGCCATCACTTACGTTCCAGGCCTTTTCCATTGAT
>CAYNMO010000236.1:0-3831 GCA_964398155.1 uncultured Actinomycetota bacterium
CTGTGACCTTTAAAATACCAAAAACAGGAATCATTTGAGTCATATCAGGCTCCGGGTAATATTTATTTATTATTAAATATTCTTTATTTAAAAAATAAATACTGTCAGATTATTTTATCATAAATTTAATAAATTTATGATACGAAGTTGCCTGGTATATTTGCCTGGCAATGGAAAGCCCGGATTTTATTGGCAATATTAATAAATAGCTAAAACCGTACTATGGAGATAACCGTCCTCTTTTACCCCTTTATATATTAATAAATTGCAAAAATAGTTCTCAAAAGAGAGTCGTCCCTTTTATTCACCTTTATCTCTTTTATGTTTTTAAAAACCTGGTTTTTAAGTAAATTGCTCTGTATTTAAAACATCTAAAGTTATAACAATTATATATGTTTTTTATATTTTTTTTATATTCATACAATTATTTGACTAAAATTATTTATATGTCAGAATTAATTTAATACTTTAAGCTGGATTTTGATATTGAACTCAAATTCTGATTGCAGAGTTATGTAAGTTTAAAACTGTTTGCAAATTTTTATACATGTTTGAATATTGGGAGGATTAGATGTTTAAAAATAAAAAAGTTAAAATTTTTATCACGATATTTCTTTTGGCTTTCTTGCTAAGTTTCACTTTTCCATCAGTTGTTTATGCTGACCAGACAGCCGATGTAACAAGTTTTGTAACAAGGCTTTATCTGACTTGCCTGGACAGGGGCCCTGATCCCGGTGGTCTTGCCAACTGGGTAGGCAATCTTATCTCCGGGACAGTGACAGGCGGACAGGCAGCATATGGTTTTGTATTTAGTGAAGAATTAAAAAACAGAAATTTAAATAACGATCAGTTCCTCGTAATAATGTATAAGGCATTTTTTGACAGGTCTGCTGACCCTGGTGGTTATAATAACTGGATGGGCTTGCTTAATGGCGGCTCTTCAAGAGAATTTGTATTTTCAAACTTTGTTAATTCTACAGAATTTGCAAGTATTTGTGCAAAATATGGAATACAGGCTGGAACTTTAACAGTTGAAAACACAGGAACTGCTGCCGCTCCGCAGGGGAAAGATCCAAAAATTGGGGGTAGTGATGCTTTTTATAATCTCATTTCCCTGGCTTTAAATATTTTAGCTCAAAAAGATCCCGAGGTTTATTCACAATATGCTGCTGTGACTAGGATTGAAGAAACCCCTCTTGTAGATGCGCTTGGCGCTGCAAATGGAACTGTTGTACACATGGATTTGTCCAAGCGCCAATTTTATGAAATGCCCTTTGAGATGGAAATTGCCGGAACGCTTTCTCATGAATTTAACCATGTTGCCAATCGGAACATTTTGAAATATTACAGCGTACATACTTATGAGCAGTGGGCTTTCGCTCAGACATATAATACGGGGCTAAAAATAGGAGCTCCTGCTGCTTATTTAAACCATATTTCTTACATATATTACAATATTTATCTTTATTACCAAAAGTTTGTGCCAAGAGATATTGCTCTAGAGCCAGCAGCATAGTTTGAGGGCAGATCAAGGAATTAAAGCAATAACTTCGTCTCCTTGTGTTTCAATATTTGCCTTAGTTTATGTATGTTTATAGTCTTTTTCTTCATTATTGCTCTATCAGTTACAATTTATTCTGGTAGAAGTATTTTAACTATTATTTAAGAAAAATTTGAACATATAAGGTGTCCGTTTATTTCCGGTGTGACTTCCGCTTAATTCCGAAATGAGTGTCCGTTTATTTCAGGAATGGGTGTCAGAATTACTCCGTATTATAAACTTGGAAGAATATGGCAGATTAGAAAAATGACAGGATAATGGAAACGATGCAAAAAGCAACAATTCCGTCCTCTTGTTTTAACATTGCTATTAATAAATAGCTAAAACCGTGCTCAAAAGGGGACTGTCCCCTTTTTGTATTGGTTTTTAGACATTAAATCTAAAGTCAATTATGTCGCCGTCACTGACAATATATTCTTTTCCCTCGGAGCGCAGCAGTCCTTTTTCTTTTGCTTTTGCAAAAGAGCCTCCTGCTTCTATAAACACGGAAAACGCAATAGTCTCAGCTCTGATAAATCCTCTTTCAATGTCTGAATGAATTTTGCCGGCAGCAACGGGCGCTTTATCACCTTTTTTTATTGTCCAGGCTCGTACTTCGTCTGGGCCGGAAGTCAGAAAGCTTATGTAGCCCAGAAGGTGATACGAAGTTCTGACAAGCTTGTGGATGCTAAGCTCTTTAATCCCCAGTTCCTCCATGAAGATCACTTTATCTTCTGGATCTAACTGAGAAATTTCTTCTTCAATTTTTGCACAGACTGAAATTACTTCGGAATTATCTTTAGCTGCATATTCTTTTATTTTTGAAACAAGCACAGAATCCTCGTCGCTTTTACCCAAATCTTCTTCAGAAATATTTGCGCAGTATATGACAGGTTTTAAAGTAAGAAGCCCAAGTGATTTTATCTGTTTAATTTCATTTTCAGTCAAACCTATATTTCTGGCAGGTTTTTCTTCTTCAAGTCCATCTTTTATCTTTTTTAAAATTTCTGCTTCAGCTTTTTCTCTGGGTTCAACATTTCTGACTTTCTTTTCGATAACTTCAATTCTTTTTTCTACTGCTTCAAGATCAGAAATAATGAGCTCCAGGTTTACGGTTCCCATATCCCTTACAGGGTCTATATTATTTTCCTCATATGCAAAGTTTTCATCATTAAAACATCTCACAACCTGAACCAGCGCATCAACCTCACGAATATATGTCAGAAATTTATTTCCAATACCGTCGCTTCTTCCGGAACCTTTAACAAGTCCGGCTATATCAACAAATTCGATAAATGCAGAGGTTGTTTTTTTTGGCTTAAATATTTCCGACAGTTTGTCAAGCCTTACATCAGGCACTGATACAATCCCTATATTTGGTTTGGCTGATGAAGAAAGATGTGTAGTAGTAGATGCACCTATTTTAGTCAAAGCATTAAAAAGGGTGGTCTTGCCTGTATTTGTCAAACCTATTATTCCAAGCTTCATATTTATCCTTTAAGTTGATTTAAATTATTGTTTTTTTAAAAAGTCAGTCTTTGGGAAATACAGATTCAAAGTCATTCATGTTTTTAAGATATCAAAATCTTGCATGTTTAACAAGTCAGTAACAGGGGACGGTCCTCTTTTGAGCACGTTTTTAGCATAATTACTTTTTTAAAGGTTGGCAGGCTGGCAAGTTGGGATTTAAAAAAACTGGCTCCTGTAATTTGAATCCTGTTTTTTAGCTGTCAGGCAAAGATTACCGGAAGGATGTATTTGATATTATCAGGAACTATAATTTATTCATAAAATTATAGTTCCTGATACCATAAGAAAATATAATTTGGTAAAACTTCAGAACTTCAAAAAAAGTTTTATACATCAACTGACAGAAAAAACCCTGAGATTTTTACAATTTTATCCGGGTACTGAAACATCAGTCCATGACCTCCGTCCTTTATTTGCACCAGCCATGAAGATGGTAATTTGCCTGCCATCATAACCGAATTCTGTGGTGGAGCTATTATGTCATCTGTTCCTACAATAAGAAGGACTGGCATATTTATCTGGGAGAGTCGGCTGAAAGTTCCAGTCCATTTACCACAGGCACTACCCTGCCTTTCAATACTTTCAGGTGAAACCTGCTCTGTGGACATCTGCATGTATTTACGCGGATCAGGATTTTCTTTAAGCCAGTCTCCCGGGAAGATTAACTTTAAAAGCCTCGCTCCTCTTTCCCTTTCAGTTCCTGAAGTATCAGTTAATTGTGCAATAACATCGGAGTTAAAAACAGCTTCTGCTCCACCGGT
>CAYNMO010000237.1:0-3771 GCA_964398155.1 uncultured Actinomycetota bacterium
CTTTATTGTGTTCCCCTTTTAATTTTTTTGTGTCTAGTAGAGATTCTGATATTCCAAATTCCTTAAGTAGCCTTAGCGCATTTAAGATTTTATTAGCTCGTTCAATTTCTTGCGATTTAATATAATCTATGACGGGAACTTTTCCCGAACTTTTTTTGCAATATATTATTTCCCAATTCATATATTATACCATTTTTGGTATACTGTCAAGAAATAGACAATATTTGATTCATCTATAGCAATAAATCTTATATATACTACTATTATTATATATTACTTTTTAAGTATTTTACAATAATATATATTTAGAATAATAAAATGCAAAATTTTTATTTTTTAATATTAAAAACTAGATTATTTGTTGACGCTGAAATTAGAGAATTTACGTAGCAATACTATCTTAATTATGTTTTTATCTTTTCCTGGATTAGCTTGACAAGCAGTTGTCACACACCTTGCTTTATAATATAAGATTCTAACTTATATTGACTAAAAAATGGGCGTATCCATGGTTATTCTTATAATTACTATAATAATTCTGGCATTTGGTTTTGGTGCATTTGTTATTTCTTTGATTGTGAAATTTTTCAAATGGTTTTTTTCTCCAACTAAAATTTTGCCACCGGCAAATGCCAATTCATATGTAAATACAATTAACGGCTCAGATGAATTTAAGCAGTTCATTGCAAAAAGGATTACGTATTGGAACAAAATAATAAGAGAACAGAAATCAGCAGGAGTATTTAATGAAACTAAAAAAATATATTTTTCTTCTTTTACATTAGGTGCTAAATAAATGTAATCATCAACTATTACAAAATATATTCTTTGCCCCGGATATTTTTCCTGATCCGGATGATCCGATACTTTCCATATGTTTTAATATTTTTTAATTTCTCTATTTCGTCTTCAGTAAAAACTAATAATTCAACATCATGAATTTGTTTACGGTTTCGGTAAAAACTTCCCCCCTCATTTTGAACTATTTAGGCTGAAGTGTCTCACTTATATTGACACAGAGGGATTTGGAGGCCTTCCCGTTATACTACTAATTTACCGCAAAAATAAATAGGCAAAGTAATTATGCCCCTTTTTTTTTTTTTTTCAAAATTTTGAGCACTTAACTTATAAGCCCTCTCAGGATTGTATTTACTTACAAATACGTCAAGACTCTTGGACTTTCTCGAACGGCGTGAAGATTTTACCTCCAGTGGAATGATGTGTTCATTTTTACTTATCAGGAATTCTATCTCAGACCTTCCCTCGGACCAGGCAATAAGATCCGTATTAAGATAAGAATAAAGTTCTTGAGCAACAAAGTTTTCAGCCAAAAAACCTTTATATGAGCCTAAACTTTCAGCAAGTATAGCCTGAGGTGGAGTATTTAGCATACAGTTTAATATACCCATATCAAAAAGATAAACTTTAAATTTGTTTTCCTGGGAATAACTTTTTAAAGGATGTTCAGCTTTTGATGCAATAAGGCTTTTTATACATAATCTGCCTTTTATCAGCCAGCCCAGTGGTCCGGAGATTCTTTCGTATCCTTTCTGATTAGGGATAATATCTTTAAAAATAAATTTAGAAACTTCTTCATCAAAAGCTCTGGAAAGTTGGGTGGGGATAGATTCAAACACATTATGTATATGATTTGCATTAACTGTCCCTGAATATTTAGAAAAGTCAGCCTTATAGCCTTCTACAAGTTCTTTTTGCTTTTCCTGCACTACGTTTAAAGCTTCTTTTTCATCCTCCATGAATAAACTTATAAATTTATCTACAACTTCAGGCAGGCCTCCTGTTATAAAATAGTAGCGCATCAGTTCCAGTAACCGGTTATGAATTACTCCAGGTAAAACAAAAGGCTTATCTATGCTGAAATTTTTATATTGCTCGTACGATAATTTATCGGCAGCTAATAAAAATTCCTCAAAATTCATGGGAAACATATATAAAAAATTTACTTTGCCAACAGGAAAGGATTCTTGATTTTTTGTCATTCCCAAATGCGAACCTGCTGTAATCAAAGCCAGGCTGCCCATTTCCTTCTGAAAATATTTAAGTGAAGCGATAGCCCCTTTGCAGTCCTGTATTTCATCAAATATTAATAAATCGTTATTTATATCAATATTTATTTTTAATGCAAACTCCAGTTGCCTTATTATTTCACGTGGATTATATGTATCTTGAAAAATAATCTGAATATTTTTATTTTCTTTTAAATCAATATAATGGTATTTTTTAAAATATTCCTGGCCAAATTTCTCCAGAATATATGTTTTGCCTACCTGCCTTGCACCTTTAAGCACTAACGGTTTTCGATCTTGCGATGACCTCCACTTGATAAGATTATTTATTATTGTTCTCTCCATATTTTTCTTCCTAATTTTTTTAATTAAATATTATCCTATTTCTGGGAATTTGTGTAGGGGTTATTATACCAATATAGGGAATTTATGTAGGGGTCATTAATTAGCCAGCAAGAAAACCGCACGGTCCTGCAACTGAAAACCTCCCATTATTCCGCCTTCCAGTGGTGTAAGGCCGTCATCCCCTGCCTGGAAATTATCAGTAATTTCCACCCTGTCTATTTCCCCCTTAAGCTTAAAGTGATTTGTTCTCAAGCCCTCAAACCATGAGATTTCAATATCATCTTTTAGTAGATAATTTGTAAAATCTATATTCGATCCCTTGGGAAAGTCACCGCCAATTACTTCATTTTTCATTTAATCTCCAATCTAGATAATCAAAATATAATTTCTTTTTTTCAATTAGTCTGACAAGCAGTTGTCACACACCTTGCTTTATAATATAAGATTCTAACTTATATTGACTAAAAAAATGGGCGTATCCATGGTTATTCTTATAATTACTATAATAATTATGGCTTTATGTTTTAGCGAAAGGAGAAAAAATGATAGAGCATTTCCATAAAGATGATGAAAAGTACTTCATTGCGCTGGAAAAATATTTGTTAAATAAGAACACAGGATATGTATTTAACCATTTTACAAATGGACCAGACACTGATTATAATAAATTGCTGCATTTGCAATTTTAAATATTTAAAGTATTTAAATATTTTGCTTTAAGAACATCAATTTTTTTATTTGCAATAATGTTTTATAATACCTATCCTAGTATTTTTCACTATTTTTTAAAAACTTTTTTACTTCCCTGTCGAAGTCAGATTCTATAGGTTGAGTTTTATTAAATACTTCATACTCCGCAAGAGCTTTTTTATCTGCCTGTTCTTTGGATATTTTCCCTTTTCCGTCCAGTACTTTGTACTCGTTGAAACTCAGGAATTTATTTACGCTCTCGGTAAAATCTGCCGCCTTCATTTTGAACTATTCGAATTTTTCGAATAGTTGAGCTTTTCCCCAATTCACCGCTATTAAATATTTCTTTAATAAAAAATTAATTCATATAATAATAGCATTAATTATATATTTATGCAAATACATAAATATATAATAGCTCTAGTTTTAAAAAACTTTATTTCAGCTATATTTTTAGTTTTTACAGCATACCCTTCTTCTAATAATATGGCACCGATAAAATAGGTCGTTCCCATTTTACGAAAATTTACCTCAACCCTCTTTAAATTTTAAAATAATATTTCTTCTTTTGGATTAAGAGCTGCTCTTTAACTTTCAATTTCGAACAATTTATTTTCTAAGTTCAATGGCTTCTTTTTTCTTTTTAAAGCCGGAGGCTTCTGGGCTTTTGCCTTATCAACTATCCTGTCTTCGCTCTCATCAATAACTC
>CAYNMO010000238.1:0-3745 GCA_964398155.1 uncultured Actinomycetota bacterium
CAGAAAATCAATGATTTTGCTCTTGCCTTCCGCTGATGTAAGGCCGGTGTAAATGCCTGAATTTACCATTATTCCTTCGCCGGTATATACTTCTCTTATAGCCTCAGATGCCTGTCCGGAAACTGAAATTACTTCCCTTATTTCGATATTATACTTTTGGGCAAAATCAAAATCCCTTTCATCATGGGCAGGAACCGCCATTATTGCTCCGGTACCGTAGTCTGATAGAACATAATTGGCTATCCATACCGGTATTTCTTCATTATTTAAAGGATTTTTTACATATCTTCCCGTAAAAGCCCCTAATTTTTCTGTTTCACTTGATCCTCTTTGAATATCGGTCTGTTTTGAGATCCTGCTTTTCAGTTTTTTTATTTCCACTTTTATCTCAGGATCAACTACTATTATGTCTACCAGTGGATGCTCGGGAGCCAGAATGAAAAAAGTTGCCCCAAAAACAGTATCAGGCCTGGTTGTGAAAACAGGAATGCTGGTGACTTCATTATCACCTGTCAGCCTGAAATTTATTCTTGCTCCTTCACTTCGCCCTATCCAGTTTCTCTGGATGGTTAATACTTTTTCAGGCCAGCCGCCTAAATACTGCATATCATCCAGGAGTGCCTGAGCATATTTGGTTATCTTAAAATACCATTGTGAAAGATTTTTTCTGATGACTTCACTTTCACATCTTTCGCACTTTCCGTTTACAACCTGTTCGTTGGCTAAAACTGTTTTACAGGAATTGCACCAGTTAACAGGACCGGATTTCTTTTCTGCAAGATTCATCTTAAATAAAAGTAAAAAAAGCCACTGGGTCCACTTGTAATACTCCGGCTCACATGTAATAACTTCGTCATCAAAATCATATGTCATCCCAAGCTTCTGGAGTGCAGTTTTCATTTTGAGTATGTTTTTAAATGTACTTTCTTTGGGATGTATACCGCTTTTAATAGCAGCATTTTCAGCGGGAAGCCCGAAAGCATCAAACCCCATCGGATGAAGGACATTGTAGCCTTTCCGGCTGTAATATCTTGCCAGGATATCTCCAATGGTATAATTCCTTGCATGGCCCATGTGCGGCTCTCCAGATGGATACGGAAACATTTCAAGACAATAATATTTTGGGCTGCTTTTATCTTTTGCCAGATTATTTGTCTTATTTTTTTCCCACTCAGGATTCCACTTATTTTCAATAAGGCTGTGGTCATAATTTTCTGTATTATTAATATCCTGCAATTTAAAATTTCCTTTCAGTGACACCGTTTAATTATTGCTTCCATTCAATTATTTTGGAATCTTTCCAAAGTCTCTCAAGGTCATAATACTGTCTGTATTCTTCAGAAAAAATATGTATGACAAAATCATCAAAATCGATTAATATCCAGTCTCCCTCTGATAATCCTGAGGTATGAAGAGGTTTAAAACCGTACCTGCCAAGCCTGAATATTATCTCATCTTCAATTGCCACAGTAAGCTTTATATTTCTTGCTCCTATTATTACAAAATAATCAGTAATAACCAGTCTGTTTTTCATTTCCAGAATGCTTAAATAATCAGCACCCTTTCTGTCGGCAATTCTTGCGGCATATTTCACAATATCCGCTATATTCTCATTATTTAACTTTAAACCTTCTCTTAAAATATCTTCGGGTTCACTGGCTGCAGCTTTTTTCCTTATATTATCCTCACTTTGCGGTATAATCCTTCCCTAAAATGACACTTATCCCAACTTTGTCAGGATTATTTTCCGAATATTTAATAACTCCTACGCCCAGAACTTTCTGAATCTGCTGTGCCAGGCTGTTTATTTCATCGGTATTTTCAAAAAACAGTATTTCTGTCTGTGCATAGTTATAATTTGCAGCATCCTTTGTTTCAGTGACTTCTATAAGTTTGTCAGTTGCATTTATGCTGTCCTCAAGCTGCTTTTTGGCTTTCTTGGCCAGACCCGCAACACCTACACCATTTAAAATATTCATTTTGGCCGGAGTTCCTGCCAGCTGGGTTGTCTGGGTTGTGTCGCTTGTCTTCCCAAAATCAGAACCTACAATTATAACAATATTCTGAGTTGCGGACTCTGTGTTCTGAGAAATGGTTCCGGTTTTTAAAATATTTTTTATTTCTTCCGCTATCACCATATATCCGGGCTCTTTGGAATTAACAACTATCTGGGTTGTGCTGTAATTATAATTATCAGCATCTTTTGCCTGCAGCAGATTAAATTTGGCAGTACCATCATCATATTTCAAATCCTTAAACAAAGCTCCTGCTTTTCCTGCTATTCCAGGAGTACCGGCACCGTTTAAAACCTGTAAATCAACAGTTGATTTAAAAGCTACTGCACTCACTGTTGTTGCTGTTGCATCAATATTAAAGAACTGGTTTAATTTTGAAATATCCGGAACATAAAAAATATTCCCTCCTTCAAGCTCTACCGAAGTCACATCAAGTGGATAAACGATATTATTCTCAGATTTTAGTTTTGAAACAGTTGATATAAACTGATAAATCTCGGTTCCGGTAAGATTTGTTTCATAAAGATTTTTTATTGAATTTAAATTCTTCTGAAGATCGGAATCTGTAGCACCAGCAATTTGCAAAAATAAACTGTCAAATATCTTTTTCTGGTCCGATGTCTTATTGACAGGCACATCTTTTTGAGATCCGCTGAAATATTTAAGGTAGCTGACAGCACTTATTCCGTCAAGTTTGTTTTCGCCCTGCTTGAGCTCAATGACATTTTCATTCTGATAATTTTTTATTGAGACTGCCTGGTCGAGATTAACAGTAATGCCTCCGAGCTTGTCTGTTATATCCCTAATATTAAACAGTATGTATTTGTTTAAATCCATTCCAAGTGCTTTTTTTAGGGTCAGGATTAGCAGATCCATCCCGCCGAATTCAACTGCCTTGTTTGCACTCTCAAGTCCAAATCCGGGAATATCCATAAGCGTGTTAACCGGAATTGTAAGAGTTGACAGTTTATTGTTCTTGCTTTCAAATCTTGAGTAAAAAATAAAATTAATATCAGGTTCGAGAAGATTTTCCAGTGCTCCCGAAATAACTATATTAACATTTTCATTAAGTAGAAGACTGGAAGGAATCTCTATTGACTGAGCAGAAGTAGTTTCTGTCTGCGCGGAGCTGTTTATAAGTTTGTTTTTAATAAATTTGTATCCAAAAAAAGCACCTACAGCCACAGCCGCAACAAGAACTATTATAACAATAATCGATGTAATAACTTTTCTTTTTCTTCTCTTTTGTTTAACCTTTTTTGTTCTGGTGGAATAATCATCCGGATCTTCTCCGGAAGGAACATCTTCATTGTCAGTATATTCAAAATCATCATCTCTAAAGAAATCGCCACTTATTTTATCTTTATATTTATTTATAGCGGAATTTTTTTCTTCCTCTTCATCATAACCACTGTCATCTTTTTCATAAGGAGAATAGCTTTTACTTTTTTTCTGTCTGCCGCTTGGGTAATGATCCTCCACGTCCAGAAAATCATCTTCGGAAATTCTTTTCTTGCTTTTATATCTGTTTTCCTCATAGTTATCTTCATCTTCAGGATCATCTTCCGGAATTATTTTTGGGTTTTTCTCTTTGTTATTTACATAATCCCCTTCGTCGGCAGAATCGTCTCGAGGATATTTTCTCTTGTTCTCCTCATAACGGGAGTATCCTGGCTGGCTGCTGTCCTCGCTGTCAAAATAATCGTCTTCATTTTTTAAGAAATACTTGT
>CAYNMO010000239.1:0-3741 GCA_964398155.1 uncultured Actinomycetota bacterium
ATCCTCAGAATATGAAAAATATTGAGAAATATTTTTACCGGGCCAGTAAACTCTGCGCAGATCGCTTTTGTGTGCTGCATGATGGGCTGTCAGACACGAATTTCCGCTATAACAAAAGATTTAATTGCGGCAGGTATATCGCCTACCTGCCCGGCACAATTGAAAATAAATTTTTTACTTAAACTAATGACAAGGTGGTTGCTTTGACTAAAATCAAGATTATGGAAACAATTGGAAATACTCCAATTGTCAAACTGGAAAAAATCAACAGCACTGATTCAAATATCTATTTAAAATTAGACAATCTTAATCCCAGCGGAAGCATAAAGGATGTCATGGTTTACTGGATGATTCAAATGGCTGAAGAGAGAGGTGAGCTGAAAAAAGGCTCAAGAATAATCGAAGTTACTACAGGAAATACAGGAATATCTTTTGCAATGCTCTCTGCAATTAAAGGTTATAAATTTATTGCTGTCATGCCCGAACACATGAGTATAGAAAGAATGCAGATAATAAAAGCTTTCGATGCGGAGCTTGTTTTAACACCTAAAGAACAGGACATGCCGGGAGCAATAAAAAAATACAATGAGTTAATACAAGAATATCCGGATGCATGGCTGCCGAATCAATTTGAAAACCAGGATAATATTCTTGCACATAAAAACATTACAGGAAAAGAGATAATCAGGCAGATTGGAGAAAATATAGATTATTTTGTTGCCGGAGCCGGAACAGGAGGCACCTTAATTGGTGTTGCAAGAGCATTAAAAGAAGTAAATCCAAAAGTCAGAATTATTTGTGTTGAGCCGTCAGAATCTGCGGTACTTATCGGTGAGAAACCAGGCTTACATGAAATACAGGGAATAGGAGAAGGATTTATCCCGGCAATACTAAAGAATAATTTTGAATTAATTGATGAAGTAATACAGATAAAAAGTGCAGACGCTATAAAGATGGCTGTAAGACTTGCAAAAGAAGAAGGTTTACTGGTTGGAATAAGTTCAGGTGCAAATGTCCTGGCAGCACTGCAAATAGCAAAGAAAGTCATCAAAAACAAAACAATTGTAACTGTCATGCCAGACAGAGGAGAAAGATACTTAAGTTTAGGAATGTATAAATAAAAAGAAAAAGGAGAACCGTCCCCTTTTGTATTGAGCCTTTTTTCAGGTATACTCGGAAAAATACTTGACTTTTTCCCATTACAGTTTAAACTTTTGATATGCATAAAAGAACTCTTTATAAGAAATTATGGGACCAGTTATACCCTGACAAGTCTTTGATCATGCTCTCCGGTCCACGACAGTCAGGTAAAACTACTTTCGCCAGGGATATAGCTGCAAAAGATTTTCCTGATGTTATTTATTTTAATTGGGATATCGCCAAGGATAAAAGCCGCATCATAGATGACCCGACATTTTTTTCTAAAATACCCCGAAGCAGCATTTCCTCCAGGCCTCTTGTCATTTTAGATGAAATACACAAATTCAGAGACTGGAAGAATTATCTCAAAGGAATTTATGACCAATTCGCTCAGGAGTATCAATTTCTTGTGACGGGAAGCGGGCGACTGGAATTTTCCCGTAAAGCGGGAGACTCACTCGCGGGGCGTTTTTTTAAATTCCATATTTTTCCCTTTACTTTAGCAGAGCTTTGCTCTTCTGGAAGAGAATTAAAAGACTTTCTGAGTAATCCTCTTGATGATTTTGATAGCATTTTATCTAAAGAAACAGGAGATATTTTTCAAACCCTTTGGGAATTAAGCGGCTTTCCAGAACCATTTATAAAAGGCAGAAAATCTTTTTGGTCAACCTGGTCTATGGCTTACGGCCAGCAAATTGTCCGGGATGATTTGAGAACACTGGCCGATATTCGTAATCTTGATTTAATTGAGACCCTTTTTGCCCTCATACCCTCAAGAGTGGGCAGCCCCTTATCCATGAATAATCTTGCCCGGGATTTACAGGTAGCTTTCGATACAGTAAAAAGCTGGCTGCTTCTTTTTGATTCTTTCTATCTGACTTTTAGGATTTCTCCCTGGACCATCAAGATTTCAAGAAGCATTCTTAAAGAGAAAAAAATTTATTTGTTTAATTATCCGGTTATAGAAAATGAGGCCGCGCGTTTTGAAAATATGGTAGCATTAGAATTTGTGAGAGCAGTTGAAATGTGGAGAGATTATGGATGGGGCAGTTTTGATCTTCATTATCTCCGAGACAAGGACAAGCAGGAAGTAGATTTTCTAATAGTAAAAAATAATGAGCCCATCCTACTGGTGGAAACAAAATTATCCGACGATACTCCTTCCCCAAGTCTTATAAATTTTCAGGATTATTTAAATATTCCGGCAGTCCAGCTTGTGAAAAAAGAGGGTATAAAAAAAATATATAAAAACAAAAAGAATAATATTTTAGTAGTTACTGCCCATCGCTGGCTTTCAACTCTGCCTTAATTGATGCCATTTGATTGTGCATAAAGATTAACTTCTCTTAGAAATTAGAGCATGCGGCAAAAAAAATGATTTGTCTTGCCCGTTACTGGAAAAACAAAACCTTTATATAAAATAATCTGAATGAATTGAAAGTATTATGAGTAGCAGACTGATCTTTAAAAAAAATACATCTTTCTTTGGAATTTGAAGGCTGACACTCATTAAATAATAAAAAATAGCTAAAACCGTGCTCAAAAGGGGACTGTCCCCTTTTACTATTGCTGTTGCTAAATATCACCTCTGGCTGTTTCATAAAAAAATGCCAACTAATTTGCCAAAGTCAGCAGTCTTTTTGTATTAAATTACATTCATGGGGTCATCTTTATGTATGCTGAAGTTTTTTATTGATTTTTATGAATAGAAATATCAGGTGATTCCACCAAAGAGAATCAGGCCCCGAATTACCGGAGCCTGATTCTAAAATCCCTAATATTCAAACTACAAATTTACGGAGTAACATTAAATAACTTACAGATATTAATCCACTCTTCATTATTTAAGAATGCTCTCAGTTATGAGATATTGTCAGTCTTTTGGAACTAGCAATTTTTTTAACTGGAAGTATTGGGGAAGGAAATAACTTTAATTTATTTTGTTTTACTCAGCGAGCAATTCCATGAATTTTTCAACCAGCACCGGATCGAACTGAGTTCCGGCACATCTCTTTAGCTCTCTGACTGCATCTTCCCTACTCATTGCAGTCTTATATGTTCTTTTACAAGTCATGACATCATAAGAATCAGTAATTGCTACAATACGAGAGAGCAGCGGTATTTCTTCTTTTGCCAGCCCTTCCGGATATCCGGAACCATCCCAGTTTTCATGGCAGGAGAGTATATATTTTGCAATATGAGCAATTTGCGGAGATGACTGAGCTATATTAAAACCAGTCGTTGGATGTCTTCTCGTAACTTCACATTCATTTTCACTTAATGCACCTTCTTTTAATAATATTGTTTCAGGTACGGCAACTTTGCCTATATCATGAAGGGAAGCAAAGAGAGATAGCTCATCTAACTGATGGGAATGAAGCTTAAGTTTTTTACCAAGCTTAAGAGATAATTCTTTAAGTCTTTGAGCATGCTCCATGGTTTCATTGCTTTTTTCATAAAGGGCCTGCTCAAGAGCCAAAATAACTGAACCTGCATTGCCTTGTTTGCCTGCAAGTTTGTTTTTATACATATTGCTCTCAGCTTCTAAAATAATATCTTCCATATTCTGCCTTGATTCTGATTTTGAGGCAATGCCTATTG
>CAYNMO010000240.1:0-3687 GCA_964398155.1 uncultured Actinomycetota bacterium
CTGCCTGCCTTAAATCTCGATAGAATTATTTGTACCTAATATTTAATAATTAATTCTGAAATTTTTGCAAATATCTTTCCAGTATTTAATAAAAATTTAATTAAATACTATGCTTGGAATTTGAAATAAATATTAAATATTCATAAAGGCTTTAATTCTATATAATTGACTTCTGGTGAATAACTCATTTTTAGCGAGTTATTTATTTCAATTAAGCTTAAAATTTTCTAAATTTGGTCCTTTTAGACAGTTATTTACTAAAACTGATTATTATTCATATAATATAAGACGAAAATCAAGGTTATTTGTTATTAATTATATTAAAAAGAACAAGTCTACGGGCTTTATGTTAAGAATGTACATCTGGAAAGGATGGTTTAAAGATTAATAATTTAAAATACTTCAATGATTACAAGGAAGAAATAAGAAAAAATATTGGGGAAGTAAAAGTTGTTTATACTGATCTAGATGGAACAATTCTAAATAATAAAGGCTGTCTTATCGCAGATCATGAAGGCAGGCAGTTCCTGGAGGCGGTGGATCTACTGGACAACCTTTCTTTAAAAAATATAGACGTTGTCCTTGTCTCTGGAAGAAGCAGGATGCAGTTAAGATATAATGCTCAGATGATGAATCTTAAAAATTATATAGCAGAGATAGGCTGTGAAGTTGTTTATGATCTTGGAAGAGAAGCTCATCTCACTTATGAAAAAAGCAGACTGAGGCATGATTTTGCAAGCCTTGGACCTGACATGGACGCAATTGCCGACCTGCTGAAAAAAGCATTCCCAATGAAAATAGATTACAAAGCAGACTGGAACAGATATAGGACTACCAATATTCTTTTTCTCGGAGAAGTTGACTTGGCAAAAGCAAACAGGCTTCTAGAAGAAAATGGTTATGGCGATTCTGTTTTGGTAAATAACGGCGCGACAGAACTCTACCCCGTAAATCTAAATGTCAGCAAATTATATCTTTACAATCTGATGCCAAAAGGTGTGGACAAATCAACGGGTATTAAGCTCGATAAAAAAATAAGGGGACTTTCAGAAAAAAACTGTATTGCGCTTGGGGATTCGCTTGAAGATCTGAAAATGGCCACTGAAGTAAGCTATTTCTTTTTAATGAATAATGACTTGCATGAGGAAAAAGATGTTCTGGAAGCACTACCCGAATATGAGAATGTATATATTACAGAAAAAAAGATGAACAGAGGCTGGGCAGAGGTAATAAGCTTTCTTTTTGAATAAAATATTTTTTAGCAATATTTGCCAAATAATTATAAAATATTATATCAGACTGATAGTTTGTTTATATATACCTATAATTTTTTATGAAATATTAGATAGGAAAGGTTGTCATGACTGATTTTATAAAAGAACCGCTGGACAATAAAGTTTTAGATCAGATAAATCAGATAAAATATGCAGACATTGTTGTAGGGATACCAACTTATAATAATGAAAGTACTGTTGCAAATATAATTACCAATTCCGGTGAGGGTTTAAAAAAGTATTACCCTGGTTTTAAAGGAGTAATAATTAATGCTGACAGCAGTTCTGAGGACAACACGCTGGATGCCGTAAGCAAGACAAGGCTTCCAAAAGGAATTGAAAAGATTTCCACCGGTTACTCTGGCGAAAAGGGCAAGGGGGCAGCCATAAGAACTATTCTTGAGGGGGCAAGGCTTCTTGATGCCAAAGTCTGTATAATCTGCGAGGCTGATACTATAAGTGTCACTCCTGAATGGATTCATAGTCTTGCCAACCCTGTTTTAAAGTCAGGTTATGGGTTTGTTGCACCTTACTATATCAGGAATGAGCATGATGCAACAATAAACAATGCTCTTGCATATCCAATGACCCGGGCTCTGTACGGTCTCAGGATAAGACAGCCCATAGGTGGAGATTTTTCTTTTTCAAATGGGCTCCTTCAGGTTCTGACAAGGGAAAAATACTGGACAGAATATCCCGGCATCAATAAATTCGGGGTAGATATCTGGATGACAACAACAGCTTTAAATGAGGGATTCAGAGTATGCCAGACAGTTCTTGGTACAAAGCTGCATGATGAAAATCCTGCAAAAGACATCAAACCTATTTTTAAACAGGTGGCCGGTACTCTTTTCGGGCTTATGAAAAACTATGAATACAGGTGGAGAGATGTAGTAAGCAGCATTTCGGGCTTTATCATGGGTGATTTCAAATTCGTAGAGGCAGAAAGATTAAAATCAAACTACAATGATCTTCTGCAGAAATTTTATGCAGGGCTTGATGTTAACAGAAACATATGGAAAAACATTTTTGACAAATCTACATATCTCGAGTTCAAAGAAGTTCTGAATTCAAATTCTCCTGAAAATATTGTCCTTTCGGTGGAGCTATGGACAAAGATTGTTTATGAATTTGCCTGTGCATATAATTTTATTGATGAAAAAGAAAAGGATCAGCTCCTTGACTCCATGCTTCCATTTTACTATCTGAGAACTGCTTCATTTATAAGAGAAGCCGAGCTTTTCAGTGATGAGATTGCCGACATAGTAGTGGAAGGAAATGCCGGAGTTTTTGAAAGACTGAAATGGTATCTTCTTGACAGATGGGACAGCTATAAAAATCACAAGATCAAAATAAGTATAAAAAAATAAGACAGTGCATAATTGGTTTTTGATAAATAATTGGTAAATTGTCTGAACTTATGAAAATTTTGAGCTTATTTTAGACAGGAAATTCAACAGTAACTGAGTTACTTGCCGGGGAGTGGTCAATTTCAGGAAGGTAATAAGCTTAAATGGTCTGCCTAAAAATATTTTTAGTTTAATTTGAACAAATAATTTATTAAAAAATGAGTTGTTTTTGAAGATTGGATTCTGCAGTTGATTGGTAGTTTATTAAAATGGCTTTATGAGTTAAAATAATCAGTAAAGTTATTGATAAGTTTTTAATTATTTTAAAAAGTAAATAAGAAAAAGATAGGATGGTTCAGGTAAAATGAATCAAAATAATAAAGGCCATTCTGCAGAAAAATTAGTTTGCAGTATATTTTTTTCTTTATTTGCGGGGATCTTTATAGGGATGCTTTTTGCACCAAAGTCCGGCGCAAAGCTAAGAGAAGATTTAAAATATTTTCTTGGTGAAATAATTGAAAGAGGAAAATTTACTGTTGAAGAAGTAAAAGTTTATGGGAGTGAATTTATAGACAAAAGCCGCGAAAGAGTAGGGAGCTTTTCCTCCAAAATAAAGAACGGCCTGGTTGATTAGAGCCCATCCGGTCTCTGGAATGAGTAAAACTGTGTAAAATTAATAATAACTGTTTTTTGTTGACATGCTTTTGTTACTATAGTATTATTTTTTCTTGCTAATTTCTTGGGTCACAATCTGAATTCAGGTTGTGCGAACTGATTTTAGCAGTGTCGTTATTTTGAAATAGCAGATTTGTTTTTGGTAGCTGAAGTTTGTTAGTTAGAAAAGATGGGCCGTTAGCTCAGTTGGTAGAGCACTGGACTTTTAATCCAGGTGTCGAAGGTCCGAACCCTTCACGGCTCACCATAAGCCCTCTTCGTCTAGTGGCCTAGGACACAGCCCTTTCACGGCTGCAACAGGGGTTCGAGCCCCCTAGAGGGTACCAAACAAATTTGGGCGATTAGCTCAGCTGGGAGAGCATCTGCCTTACAAGCAGGAGGTCGTAGGT
>CAYNMO010000241.1:0-3675 GCA_964398155.1 uncultured Actinomycetota bacterium
TTCTCCTTGTAGGTTTATACAATTATAGACTTCCCTGCATCTTAAGACAGAAGGTTATTCTGCCGCATTCTTCATTGCATTATTAATTCGCCCAAGCGCCTTATCCAGGTCAAAATTATGCTGTTCTTTCTCAGTTAAAACCCCCATCATCGGTGTGGATCATTGGCATATTACTCCCCATTTTTCATTTATTTTTCCTTTCCTGGTATTTGTAAATGATATCAGGGCAGTGTTCCTGACACTTTTTTCAAGTGGTTTTAATAAAGTTTCAGACACACCTGTTTTCTCAAGACTCATCCCAATAAATTTACGGGTCTTGGCTACGGGAAAACGTGATGCATATTTAATTAATTTCTTAATATCAAATTTCCCTTCTTTAATGAGCCTATCCTGTATTACTGCAGCTGCGCAAATACCCCCGGCAGGTTTATTGTAGTAAATAAGATCAACCATGGTTCTTTCTTTTGAGCTGACAATAATTTCTCTGCCTTTTACATTTATTTTCTCAAGTCCATACAACTTATCAGGAGAAATTTTTATAAACTTAAAAGATAAACCGGCTATTGTTCGTATTCTGGAAATCCTGGGATTGAGAACATATACTGTCTGGAACTGTTGGTCAGTAAAGTTATAATAATTAAACATAGTCGAGTAGCCAATATAATAGTCCTCATCAGGGAAAAAAATAGGTGGAATTAGAAATTCGCTTATTCGCCGTCCTGTTTTTACAGAGTCTAAGGGTACGAATATATAGACCCCATTTTTAACAGGAATCAATATATTCTTTCTCTTAAGATTATAAACCAATTTATTCCTGTATTTAAAACCATCCGGCAAATATAAATCCAGCTCTTTGGCAGTAACTATATCTTTTTCTTCATAAGACAGCCGGCTTATTACTTCTACTTCTTTTTGGCCTAAAGCGCTTATTGTATTATTGTTCACTTAATATACCTCCAGAGAGAATAATTGATTAACAATTATACAATAATTAAATTAGCACTTTTTTAAAATATGTCAATGGAATTAAAATTCATGCAACATATTGTCCGCTATATTGTCCGCTTTGCCTGCCATAAACTTATGCACACAAATCAATTAGTGGAGATCTTCATTGAGTGTAACCTTATACGTACCAATCTATTAAAGGACCAATGAGACTCGGAGCCATAATGTAAGTCGTAAAATGTCAGGCTGTAATTCATAAATAATTACCGGTTAACTGTAAATAAATATGGGTTACCTGCCCAATCTATTCTTATTTTAAGTGGAAAAATAGCATGACCACTCCCAATTTACGCTATTGAGTTTCGGGCTAACCTGCTTCACAGCAGTTTCGCGCTTGCTCCACTGTCTCTAGAATCCTCTCATTAGCAAGAGTGCAGTCAACTCCTAAGACTAAGTCCCTGTTTTGGAATTTGTCACATTTCTAAAGAATCTTTTCATCTGTTGTTTTAATACCGATAAAACAGTACTAAATCCTGCACTAAACATAATTACTCTTCTCTAAAATTTACCATGCTTTTATAATTGACATTGTCAATCAGGATTATCAGAGTTCTTAGTTTTTTTAAATTTTCGCAAAAAACATCATAAGATTGTTTAAAAGGATATTTCGGCTCGTGTATTATATCCCTTTCCTCTTTATGAATTATTCGCTTAAAAGCCGAATCTGTGGCCCTTTGGGAAGCGCTTTCTATATCTGTCAGCAGATTTTTTCTTACTTCCAATGCTTCTGCAATACTTATTTTTTCACCCTGATAATCAATCTGATATTTAAAATTTGCTGTCTGTATAGCCAGATTTAGCTTAATTCTTTTGACCTTTATTTTGACAAGTTCCTCTTCAATTTCTTTTTGATTAAAACCCAGGGCAGGTTCCCGTTTTTCTTCATCCCTTGTTCTAAAAAATCCTTCACTTGATCCCTCTTCACCATCAATTAACTTTGCAAGAAGTTTTACATAACGGTCGTATTCATTCCTCAGTAGAATTGCTTCAAATAAAAATAAATTTCCCTTGCTGTCCGGCATGTTTCATCACCCTCTCATAAATCAAATATTATTAACTATATTTATTATATATTATTATTATATTATTTTCAAGAATATTTTTTTTGTTTTTATATATTATATTAAATTATGCTATAATATCTAATATTTATAATTTACTATGCTTTCATAGGCAGCCAAAATTTAAACCTATAGCCAATTAATGTTTTTTTAAATTATTATGACCGAAAAAATAATAGTTAATAAGAACCCCTTGCAATAATATAACTTATATGTTATTTTTAACTATATTTTAATATGTGGAAAGTCATACTATATACAACCGAAAAAGATGACAATCCTGTGGGAGATTTTATAAAAAGTCTTTCCAAAAAAGAAGCTGCCAAAATATATAGAGAAATTGATTTGCTTGAGCAAAATGGAATTTATTTAAGTTTCCCTCATTCATCGGATATTTGCGGATATAAAGATTTATGGGATTTAAGAATAAAATTTAGTTCAAATAATATAAGAATAATTTATTTTTTGGATATAGAGAACACTTTTGTCCTTTTACATGGTTTTAGAAAAAAGACACAAAGACTACCAAAAAGAGAACTGGAAATCGCTATGTCAAGAATGGAAAACTATATTAAAAGAAGTGGGATTTAAAAAATGGACTGGGAAGAATTTAAGAAAAAAAGTTTTATCGAAAATCCGGAATTAAAAAAAGAATATGATAAACTGGAACCGGAATACAGGATAATAAGCCAGATAATAAATTTAAGAAAGAAAAAGAAAATTACACAAAAACAATTGGCTGAACTCCTAAATACCAAGCAGCCAAGCATTGCAAGACTTGAAAGCGGGGATTATAACCCTTCCCTGGATTTTTTAAAAAAGATTGCAGAGGTCCTGGACGCATATCTTGAGGTTAATTTCATATCCAAGGCCAGTAGGTAAAAATTGGTATATAGCCCGACACAAGGCAAACCTTCTCTTCAAAAAAGGGTACTTCAACAAGCTTTATTTTTTTCGTATTCTCAACTTGCCCCTATTATAGATGCAAAAATAATTGATTATCTCTTAAATCAAAAACTTTATGCCCTGTAAATTCATTACACTCCTACTTTAAACACTCTCTCTTCTTCCACCAGTTGCCCGGCATATAAGAGAACTGCCTGTATGTCTTCTCTTTCCAACTCAGGATAATCCGATAATATATCCTGGACATCTATATTTGCAGCCAGTGCTTTCAAAATCTGATCGACAGATATTCTTAGCCCCCTTATTGTAGGTTTTCCGACCATGACTTCAGGATTATATGTGATTCTATTTAGTAATTGCATATTTATCATAATAATTATGCCTTTATTGACGGCCAAAATTTAGATAAAAGCATCAAAGAACTAGGCTGGAAACTAGATTACAAGAAGTTTAAAGTTTTCCTGGATATAAATTTTCTTATAATAAAATCCTTCTATTTCATAGGTTATATTCCAGAAAATCAAAAACTATATAAGAATCTGAGAAATTCAGGTTTTACATTGTCACTTAGAAAACCTGTGAAAGATTCTTTAGGAAATATAAGGGCCAATGTAGATTCCAATTTAATAACCCACGCTTTAATGAAAATTGATAGTTACAATAAAGCTGTAATTGTTGCCGGAGATAGTGATTATTATTT
>CAYNMO010000242.1:0-3674 GCA_964398155.1 uncultured Actinomycetota bacterium
CTGCCAGTTTCAAATTTATAGGGCAGGGGCGTATTTCCGGAATACCTTTTGTTGTTATAGTATTTTTTATTATTGTGATATTCGGCGATTTTATGCTAAGGAAATCGTCTGTTTTAAGAAAAGTTATTTATACCGGAAGCAATGAAAGAGCTGCAATTCTCTCAGGAATCAATACCAACAGAGTAAAATTCGTCGTATGTATATTGACTTCAGCTATAGCAGGATTTGCCGGTATTTTATATATGGCAAAGTTTGGCGGCGCGACAGCCCAATTTGGAACAGGACTTGAAATAACCGCGATTTCTGCTGCGATCATAGGAGGAGCAAGCTTAAGCGGAGGTAAGGGAACTGTTCTTGGTGCAGTTCTTGGAATAGCATTCCTGCAAATAATAACCGGTGCCATGGTGATGCTTAGCGTGTCGGTTTACTGGCAGGATTTTATAAGGGGACTGATTCTCCTGCTTGCTGTAACGCTGGATCATATAAGACAAAGCAGAAGAAGAGTAATATAGCAGCGGATATTTTTACAATCATGCATGCTGTCAGTTTCGGTAAAAAAATTAAATAAAAAGCATTTTTAGAATATTTTTTAATTAAAAAATAGTGATTTTTTGTTCTAATGAATGTTTTATTTTAACTTTGGTTCATTTAAACCAAAGGTTTTGTATTTTTTTAATGTTGGAAGGAGAAATAATAATGGCTTTGATTTTAGGGTTGGACATTGGTTCCACAAGTATTAAAGCAAATATATACGATCAGGAGGGCAATTTAATTTCCGGCGGCTCAAAGCCAACAATTCTGTCATATCCTGACAAGGAGCATCCAGCCTGGGCCATATGGCACCCAGATGATATATGGAACGCAGTCAAAGATTCCATAAGCAGTGCTTTAGGCAAGCTTAATCCACTAAGTTTAAAAAATGAGATAAGGTCAATCGCTGTAACCGGGTTTGGTATGGACGGGGTTCCTATAGATAAAAATGGCAAGTGGCTTTATCCTTTTATTTCGTGGCAATGTTCCAGAACGGAAAAGCAAAGTCTGGAGTGGAGCGCTAGAGTAGGAGCGTACAAAATATTTTCAATTAGCGGCAAGCAGGTTATGCCTATTGACACTGTCTACCGAATCCTGTGGATTAAAGAAAACTATCCGGAAATTCTTGATAAGACTTACAAGTGGCTGTTAATTGAAGATTATATCAATTACTGTCTTTGCGGTGCGATTGCCACAGATTATTCAATGGCTTCATGTACGTCTTTGCTTGACCAGGAGACAAGAAAATGGTCACCTGAACTGATAAAAGCCGCAGGGTTTGACTCCTCCATACTCCCCCCGATTTTACCCTCAGGAACCGTTTTGGGAAATGTTTCTCCTGAGGCAGGCAGACAGACTGGCCTGCCGACAACCGTAAAAGTTGTGCTGGGAGGGCATGATTACCATTGTGCTGCACTGGCAGTTGGGGCTTTTACCCCTGAAACCGTAATGAGCATAAATGGTACCTGGGAGATGATACTCCAGTCTTCATCTCAACCAAGATTAGAGAAAAAAGTATTTGAGAACGGGATAAACGTTGAAAGCCATGTAGTAAAAAACATGTACAACACTGTTGCGTATTCAGTTTCAGGTCTTATGTATGAATGGTTAAACAAAACATTATGCTTTGAGGAACGAATAGAGGCCCAAAAAAATAATATTTCAGAGTGGGAAGTCATCAAGAAAAAAGCAGCCTCTGCTCCTGTCGGCTCCAATGGCGTATTTTTTGCTCCATATTTTTTTGGGGCGGGTTCGCCTTATGTGGACAACAGGGCTGCAGGGGCGTTTGTTGGGCTTACAAGTTTTAGCGATAAAGGAAGCATTATCCGGTCCGTTATTGAGGCATTAAATTACCAGTTTCGTGATATGCTGACAGCTTTGGAAGATTCATCAGGTTTGCCCGCAGATAAAATAGTTGCCACCGGGGGCGCTTCCCAAAATGAATTCTGGACACAAAACAAGGCAGACATCACGGGAAAACTTATCGAAGTCCCTGCATCTGCGGAAGCCACACCACTTGGTGCGGCACTTATATCCGGAATAGGAACTGGCATATACAAAGATGCAAAGGAAGCATACAGCCAGACTTATAGTGTTAAGTATACCTGTGAACCGGATCTTAAGAATAAAGCTTTATATGATGATTATTACGTTATATATAAAAGCCTGTATTCGGATTTAAAAAATATAAGCAATAATATTTATGAAAAATTCAGGAAATAGCCAAAAGCTTTTTATTGCAATTATTAAGGAAACAATGGGTAGTTTTTTTAAAAAAACTCGGTAAAATACATAAAAGCTTTTTGTAAAAAAACTGAAAGAAAATAATTAAAAGCTTTATATGAAAAAATAAAAGAAACCATATTTTATCTTTTTGTGAAATACTAAAAAGGGAAATAGCAATTAACAATTCAAAGTAAAAACAGGGGAGATTTAAAAGAAAATGAAAGAGCTTACAAGTGAAGAAAGATTAATAAGAACACTTCAGATAAAGGAGGTCGACAGGGTCCCGCATTTTGAGTGGTACATCGACAGGAAGGTCATTAATGCAATATCCCCAGGTTCAGATTATGTAAAATTCTGCTATGAAATGGATAATGATGCTATATGCATTGATTGTGATTTTGACAAGAAATTTTTGGATAACGGCCTTATACAGGACGAATGGGGAATGATTAAAAAGGATACAGGAGAGGCTCATTCATTTCCTGTAGATGGTCCGATCAGGACACTTAAGGATGCTTTGGATTATATACCCCCAGACCCATTTAAGCCTGGAAGATATGATTCAATAGAGAAAGCAGTAAAAGAACACAGCGGGAAAAAAGCACTTATTCTTCACCTTAATGATGTTTTCTCTATTCCAAGCCGGATGATGCCTTTTGACACTTTCCTTATAAAAGTTTTTGAGGAGCCAGAGATTGTAAAGGCGCTGGTTAAAATGAGTGTTGATGTCAATCTTATTATGGCCAAAGAAGCTGTAAAAAGGGGAATAAAAATTGTATACACAGGCGATGATTTTGCATATAACTCAGGACCAATAATGTCCCCAAAGTTGTTCAGGGAGATCTTTTATCCTGAATTAAAGCGTGTTGTTACAGGATATAAGGAACTTGGGTTGCTTGTAATAAAGCATACAGATGGAAATATCATGCCAATAATTGACATGATAGTAGACTCGGGTTTTGACTGCCTTGACCCGATAGACCCTATCGCAGGAATGGACTTAAGTCAGATAAAATCCGGCTATGGTAGCAGGATTTGTTTAAAAGGCAATGTTGATTGTTCAACAACGCTTACATTTAAGAGTGAGCAGGAAACAGCAGAAGAGACAAAAAGATGCCTTGAAATAGCTATGCCCGGAGGAGGATACATATTATCCTCCAGCAACAGCATACATTCAGCTGTAAAACCGGAGAATTATCTGGCCATGCTGGATACCTTAAAAAAATACGGAAAATATTAAGCAATTTGGAAAATAATAATTTATTTTAATTTTTATAAAGAAAAGGAAAGTGAAAAGAAAATGTATGAAAAAGAAAAACAGGAAATAATTCAGGCTGCATTACATATGAAAGAGTACAGGCTCATAGCTCTTTCCGGGGGCAATGTCAGCATCAGGACCCCCGAGGGCCACGTAATAG
>CAYNMO010000243.1:0-3654 GCA_964398155.1 uncultured Actinomycetota bacterium
AACTAAATAGGGTCAGTTTAAAACGAATCTATGACTTGATATAATATGTTTTAAAGCCGTGAAGCTGAATTTTTTATCATTAAGAAACTAAAGATAATCAATATTCAATATTTATTTTTCCACCAAAAACAAAAAATATTCTTATCCTGCTGTTGTTTCCTGTTAAAATACAGTGCTCGGTATTTGCTGGAACATATAAAAAATCACCTTTTTTTACATTATAGTTTGTCCCTCCGGCCTCAATTATGCCTTTGCCTGCAAGGATATAAAGTGATTCTTCAACTTCATGGGAGTGCGAAAGAGAAGTCCTGTCCTTGTCAAATTCAACAATTCCAAGGTTTAAGCTTTCAGTATCAGTGACACCCTGAGGACCAAATGCAAATTTTACCCAGCGGTCGTCAAATACTTTTTTATTTATTTCGTCTTCATTAAATTTTTCAGGTTTCGAAACATTAGATTTCATATATTGCCTCTCGTAGAACACTAATAAAAATTTGTTGTTAATTTTATCAAAAAAGAAGCAAATATAATAATAATTTTTAAATTTTACCCTTAAGCTGAGCTCTAGCAAAAAACTTATTAATATTTAGTGGAAAAAATAAAAATATTCATTATTATTAATATAAATATCATAAAAATATTTAATTAGTTCCTGTCTGGATAATAGGTTTTTATGAATTTTTTTTAAATTAGGCTTAAAATTTTTATAAATTACGACATTTTTTAATTGTTTACCTGTGACTGGCTCAGTTTTTAGCAAATTGTCAGCTTATGTTAATCTTAAAATGTTCCAAATTTAATTATTCTTAGCAAATGTTCATCATAAACTAATCATTTACTACAAAAATAATAGCGGAAATGAAAAAAGAAAATATTTCCAAATTATTAAAAATATTAACTTTAACTGCGGCAATATTAATAATTTCCTCAGTCTTTACCCTTCCTGTTTATGGCGCAGACACGGGTAATAGTTATTTAAAATTTGTTTCCGCAATAAGAGGATCGGGAGAGCCCAATTTCCTTAAGGGAGCCAGTGATGTTTTTGTAAGTGGAACAAAAGCTTACATTGCTTCATCTGGGGATAACGCAATGACAATAATAGATATTTCTAATCCTTCATCACCAGTTTTTGAAGGATCCATTAGCGGGAACAAGGATCCAAATTATCTGGGAGGCATATCCAAACTTTTCGTTCAGGGAAGTTACTGCTATGCTGTTTCTTATGATGACAGTGCATTTGTAGTTATCGACTGTGCTGACCCAAAATTACCTAAAATAAAAGCTGTACTGAAAGGAGATGGCGGCCCAAATTATTTTAAGGGAGCCAGAGATGTTTTTGCTGACGGGAAATATGCATATGTTGTTTCATCACTTGATAATGCGCTAACAATAATAAATATTTCAAGCCCTGAAGCGCCTTTAGTTGAAGGTGTTATAACCGGAACTGGAGAAGGAAAATATCTTGGAGGCGCAAACGGTATTTTTGAAGAAGGCGGGTGGGTTTACGTTGCAAGCTCCAAAGACAATGCGCTTGCTGTTTTTAATGCAAAAGACCCTAAAAATATAAAATTTGCAGGGGCAATCATCGGGTCAGGAAATCCCAATTATCTTGGAGGTGCCAAAAGCGTTTTTTTAAAGGGCAGCATTGCATATATAGCAGATTCTACGGATAATGCACTTACTGTTGTCAATGTCAGTGATCCCTATAATCCAGTGCTTGAAGCAGTAATTAAAGGTGCAGATGTCCAGAATTACCTCAAGGGTCCACAGGCAGTTTTTGTTCGCGAAAATAATATTTTTATAATTTCAGAGCAAAGCAATTCACTTGCTGCTTTTGATATTTCAGATCCTTTAATTCCACAACTTATTTCCTCTCTTCAGGGGATGGGCAGCCCCAATTATCTTGGAAAGCCAAAAGGACTTTTTGTAAGCGGAAAGTATGTTTTTGTAACAACTTCAGGAGATAACTCTTTAAGTATTTTTACAACGAATATAGGAATAAGCGACAGTGACAGCGCCAATAATACCGGAGAGGGCGTTTCAAGTCTTCGCAAGTGGCTGAGAATCCATAATCCCTATTCAGTTTAACAGCATCAATAAAAAAATCAGTGTTTAAAAATGTTTATTATTATTATTATATTCATTTTGCTATAATCTTTTACAATAATTATAGGTAAAATTAAAAATCCCTGTTATCTTTTCGTAAAGGACGCAAATGAAAATATCAGATTGGCCAAAAAAGTTAAATTGTGAGAATTTTTAACTTGTTTTAAACAAATAATCCACTGATAATTTGGTTGTCTGCCAAGAACTGTTTATATGGTTTACCGTGAATAATCTGCAAAATAGCCAAACTTATGAAATTTTTAAACCTGCTATATACAAATAATTTATCATAAACTGGGTAATCTACCGGCAAATCTTCATAAATTGTATTGCTTAACATGTGCTTGATAAATAATGATACTATGATATTAAATTTAAAAATATCAGAGGGTAAAGCGAGTAATAATTTAGCTATGAATTTAACAGGTATTTTATTGGCAGGAGGCAAAAGCAGCAGGCTGGGTTTTAATAAAATAGAAGTAAGAATTGGTAAAGTTCCGTTATTTATCGATCAGATTTTTAAACTCAGTTTTTTTTGCAGCGAAATTTTAATAAGCGCCTCAGAAAATAATTACAAATTTATAAGCGATGAGCTGACTTTAATAAATGATTATTATAATTGTTATTACCGTTTTTGTAATTTAAAAGAAATACCCCTAGTCAGGATCATCCAGGATAAAGACAGGCAGGAAAACTCTCTCAAAAGTCTTGGACCTCTTAGCGGAATAGAAAGCGGACTTGAATATGCCAAAAATCTATATAGCCTGGTAACTGCATTTGATATGCCTTTTATTTCTTATAACCTTCTTTATCTGCTTAATGAAATCAGAAACAGTCAGAGAGTGTTAAAAGATTCTTTTATTATGAAGACGGAAAAGGGCTATGAATCGCTTTGTGGTATATATTCAAAAAACTGCTTAAGCGTAATCAAAAAAAATATTGAAAAAAAAGCGTATAAGATTTCAGAAATTTTCCACAACGCAGATACGGAGTTCATTTTATTAGACAAATTAACTATTAAATCAGATAAAAACAACCTAAATTTTTATAAATTAAATAATCAGACTATAGACAGCCTTAACTTTTTTAACATTAATACTATTGACGATTATGAATATTTTATCCGGGTATGGGATTTGAAGGTGCGCCTGTTTAAAAAATTTTCAAGACGGACAAATTCTAATATTAGCGATGATTCAATTAATTTGTATTATGATAAGTGGAAATATTTTTTTTACAGGAAATAATTTTGTTTTTTGTATCAGGATGCCCATGCTTAATGTGCCAGCTTAATACATCCTGACCAAAGTTAGCAATTATCTGTAAAAAAAACTGCATTATAGTTTCGACACCTAAATGATTATCAGGATATGTCCAAATCCAGAGATGAATTAAGGAATTACACGGAGCACTAAAGTAACCAGCAGTTTTAATCAGATCCTAAAATAAAAAAACACCATAGCGGGTATATTCATCTGTTTTGCTGCGAGCAGGCATAAAAAAATAAGATAAATTTCTGGTAGTTTATTAATATTAATTTCATCTTAA
>CAYNMO010000244.1:0-3619 GCA_964398155.1 uncultured Actinomycetota bacterium
AATTGGTATTACCATAATTCAGGGAGAGAGCGAGCTTGAAGATGCCATTAATTTTGCTAAAATATATGATCAGCGTATTTTACTGGAAAAATTCATTACAGGAAGACAGATTACAGTCAGTTTAATAGGTGATAAACCAACTGCACTTCCTATTATTGAAATAAAACCAAAGAGTGGATTTTATGATTTTAAGTCAAAATACACAGCCGGGCTAACAGAATATATTACTCCTGCAATGCTTGACAATAATTTAACTGAAATGATAAAGGAGCTTGCTGTAAAAACGCATAACTGTCTGGGATGCTACGGTATTTCCAGAGTTGATTTAATTCTTGATGAGAATTATATGCCTTTTGTTCTGGAAATAAACACCATGCCAGGCATGACCGCAACCAGTCTTGTCCCTAAAGCTGCTGCTGCTGCGAAGATAAGTTTTGAAAAGCTTGTAGAAATAATTCTTAATTATTCCAAACTTAAGATGTAGTGTTACCCGACAAACAGGATTCCGGCAGGTATGCAGACGTCAAAAAAAATTATTGAAGACAAGAGAATATCTTCAAGAAAAAGAAAAATAGTCCTGAGAAAGTGGCTTGCGGTACTGTGGGTTATTATTGTCATTGTAATATTTGGTCTGGCTATCTGGGGTTTAAATTATTTCTACAACAGCACTTATTTTATGGTAAAAAATATAGACATAAGGGGCAGCAGTTATTACAAATCAGAGGCAATAACAGAAAGCATAAAAGATTTAAACGGGGCCAATATTTTTGAAGTGGATAAAAAAAAATATGAAGATATTATAATTAACAATTTTGCCAGAATAAAAAAGGCTGAGCTGCAAAAAGTATTTCCAGATAATCTGATAATAAGTCTGACAGACAGACTTCCTTTTTTGGTAATTTTTTACAGGAACAGTTATTTTTTAATTGATAGCGAAGGTGTGGTTATCGAAGATATAACCAACATGAAAGAAGAGTACAAAGATTTGCTTATTGCAAAAGATGCAATAAGTTATATGCCTGCTTTGGGTGATAAAATAGCCAGAAAAAATGTAATCAGCTCAGCCATTATTTATAATGCTTTCGCCAAAGACATTAAAATTAAAATAAAGTATGCCATGATTAGTAATAATTCTTCAGGGGATATTCTTTTTGAGACTATTGATGGTAAAATGATAATTTATGGTGACAGTAAAGAAATTACCAAAAAAAATTTGGTTTTGGAGCAAATACTAAAAGATTTAAAGAATGAAAATACTTATTATAGTATAATTGACTTAACAATATCTGATAATCCTGTTGTAAAATAATTAATTTCTAGAATCGGGGGACGTATTTGCCAGGCAAAGATGATTACATAATTGCTGTTGATTTAGGAACAACCAAGGTATGCACTGTGGTTGGCAAACTAAAAAAAAATAATATCGTTGAAATAAGAGGCTATGGAATAACAAAAAGCAGAGGAATGAAAAAAGGCCTGATTACCGATATTAATGAGACAACAAAGTCTGTACTTGACTCAGTAGAATTAGCCGAAAAATCCTCAAATATTTTTATTGATAATGCTTATATCGGAGTAACAGGAAAGCATGTTTCATTTGAAAATAATTATAACGAGATTACTATTTCTTCTCCAAACAAGATAGTTAGAAAAATCGATGTTGAACGTCTTATAGCACTCACAAACAGAGTAAATCTTGCTTCTCATTTTGAAGTAATACATACTATCATCAAACAGTTTGTTGCTGATGGAGAAAAAGGGATAGAAGATCCCATAGGTCTTTCAACTGAAAGGCTGGGTGTTGAATTACTTATTATTTTTGGCAACACATCACTTATTAAAAACATTATTAACAGTGTCAAAGCTGCAAATATTGAGATCGAAGATATAGTAATTGAAGCGCTTGCCTCCTCAGAAGCCGTTCTGACGTCTGAAGAAAAAGAGAGTGGAGTAATATGTCTTGATATTGGCGGAGGCACTACGGATGTTGCCATTTATAAAAATAAAAAAATGATATTTACATACTGTCTTCCGGTTGGCGGAGACCTTATTACAAATGATATCTCGATTGGATTAAACATTACGCAAAGCAAAGCTGAAGAGATAAAAAAAAGGTTTGCAAACGTGGATTATAATTTCCCGGAAATTTTAAACCGTGCAACTATAAGTGACATGAATATTAATACAAATAAAACAACTCTTAATATCCAGCTGTATAATATAGTTAATTCAAGAGTAAAAGAGATGCTTCAGCTCATAAAGAGCAAAATTGATGAATATGATCTTATTAAATCAATACCCTGTGGTCTGGTAATAACAGGGGGTTCTTCCCAGATAAAAGGGCTGCTTCAAATGGCAGGTATGGTTTTTGATATGCCAGCAAGGATTGGAATCTCTATTGATGTGGAAGGCCCATCGGAAGTTATTAACAACCCTATTTTTTCTACAAGCGTAGGGTTGTTAAAATATGCTTTTCAGGTTGATAATTATGAAAAGTTGGATAATATTAATAGTAAAAATAAAAAAAATCAGGGTTTTTTTGAAAAATTTAGAGGATTTATAAACAGAATCTTAAAAGGTGAAAAATAGGAGGGTAAATGTGGCTTTGGAATTTGATAAAAATTACTATGCCGTAATAAAAGTAATAGGTGTTGGCGGAGGCGGAAGCAATGCTGTCAACAGAATGATGGAAGATAATCTGAGCGGTTGTGAATTTATTTCTGTAAATACTGATGCCCAGGCATTGATGATGTCTAATGCCGATAGAAAAATTCTTATCGGAGAATCAGGTCTGGGTGCCGGCTCTAATCCGGAAATTGGTAAATTGTCTGCCGACAAATCATCAGATTCGATTAGGGAAGTGGTTCACGGAGCAGACATGATATTTATTACCTGCGGAGAAGGCGGAGGCACAGGAACAGGTGCGGCACCAGTAATTGCTGAAATAGCAAAAGAGGAAGGATGCCTGACGGTAGCAGTCGTAACCAAGCCATTTACTTTTGAGGGTGTAAAAAGGTCTCTTCAGGCAGAAGAAGGGATAAACAGCCTAAGAGGCAAAGTTGACTGCCTTATTATTATTCCCAACGACAAACTACTTGAGATTTCTGATGAAAACACAACTCTTCTTAATGCTTTTAAACTTGCTGACAATGTTTTAAAAGCCGGAGTCAGGGGAGTGACAGATCTTATTACTTTACCGGGTCTTATAAACCTGGATTTTGCAGATGTAAAATCAATTATAAAAGATTCAGGCAATGCTCTTCTGGGAGACGGTATTGCATCTGGTGACAACAGGGCTATAAAAGCTGCACAGAGTGCCATAAACAGCCCGCTTATCGAGACATCAATCGATGGGGCAAGAGGGATACTTCTAAATGTTTCAGGAGGTCCTGATTTAAAATTGTTTGAAGTTAATGAGGCAGCAGAAATAATAAGAAATTCTTCGAGTCCGGATGCAAATATTATTTTTGGTGCAGTTATTGATGAAAACATGAAGGATAAAATCAAGGTAACTATTATAGCTACTGGTTTTAAGGACAAGCAATTCGAGAAAAGGCAGAAAACAGAGCAGGACCACGCAGAAGAAAAAAAAGAGCAGCCGGAGATTAAAACCAGTGAA
>CAYNMO010000245.1:0-3588 GCA_964398155.1 uncultured Actinomycetota bacterium
TTTACCCATTTTTGCGATTAAATTTTTTCAGTTAGGTTTTTCATTTAACTATATTTATTCAAAAACGACCAAACAGTAATTAGATAATAAAACTACTAAGTTTGTCGTAGATAACTACTTTTAAAATACTTTTATATCTGAAGTGAAACTTTCCTTACTGAGGTAATCATTTAAGAAGGAATCAATTTATCGAAAAAGTTTTCACCAAAATTCTTTTTCTGTGAACTTCTATGGAAGGTTTTAAATGTCATGTGTTACCCGACACCCCATCCCGGGAGGTTATTTTCCAACCTTAGTGAACTTATTTGCTTAAAGTTTTTTTCTTTCTAAAAATTCAACATAATTTTGATTAAACGCTTTCGATAAGAGTTTTGATAGAAAATGCAAAAAATGGCAAATATAAAATTATTTATATAGCGCCGGAGCGGCTTGATACTGCCGAATTTGTAAAGTTTTCACAAAATGCCAATATAGCAATGGTTACAGTAGATGAAGCGCACTGCGTATCTCAATGGGGGCAAAATTTCAGGCCAAGCTATCTAAAAATCAACAACTTTATAGAAAAACTCGGCAGGAGACCGGTGATAGCTGCTTTTACCGCAACAGCAACAAGTGAAGTTAAAGATGATATTATAAAGATCCTAAAATTAAATAACCCCTTTGTTATGGCAACAGGCTTTAACCGTGAAAACCTTTATTTTGAGGTGCAAAAACCGGCTGACAAGTACGAGGCTGTTATAAAATATTTAAAAAGCCACCCGGATAAAAGCGGAATAATCTACTGCCTCACAAGAAAATCAGTTGAAGAAGTTTGTGAAAATTTAATTAAAGATAAATACGGCGCAACCCGCTACCATGCGGGGCTTACTGAGAGTGAACGGACAAAAAATCAGGATGATTTTTTATTTGACAGAAAAACAATAATGGTTGCAACCAATGCTTTCGGTATGGGTATTGATAAGAGCAATGTATCTTTTGTGATCCATTATAATATGCCAAAAAATATAGAGAGCTATTACCAGGAGGCAGGCAGGGCAGGAAGAGATGGTACTTCTGCCGACTGCATTTTGCTCTACGGGGGGAAAGACGTTGTTACCAACCAGTTTTTAATAGACAACCCTAACGACAACAATGATCTGGATTCTGAAATCATGGAACTTGTGAAAGAAAAGGACAGGGAACGCCTGAAGCAAATGACATATTACTGTCATAGCATGGATTGTTTCAGAGAGTATATATTGAAATATTTTGGGGACAGGACGGTAAATTTTTGCGGCAACTGCAGCAACTGCAATACCAATTTTGAAGAAATAGATGTGTCCGAAGATGCCCGCAAAATACTTTCCTGCATTTTTAGAATGAACCAGCGTTTTGGAATTAAAATGGTAATTGATACCCTGCGCGGCAGCAAAGCAGAGAAAATATTAAATTGCGGCCTGGACCAGATTAAAACGTATGGCATAATGGCTGAGGTAAAAGAAAAGCGAATTCGCGTAATTATAAATTATCTGGTGCTGGGTGACTATCTGATGCTCACTAATTCTGAGTTTCCGGTGGTAAAATTAACCCCAAAAGCAAGAGAACTTCTCCAAAATGGGGAAGTGCTGATGATGAAAATAGCAAAAGATATCAAGGTGGAAATAAAAACAGCAAAAAAAGGAGTGGCAGTCGATAGTGATTTGTTTAGTAAACTCAAAGAGCTGAGATTTAAACTGGCCGCCGAAAAGAAAGTCCCGGCATATATTATTTTCTCCGATGCAGCACTGGCTGACATGTGCAGCAAAATGCCTTCAAATGACGCAGAATTTCTGGAAGTATCAGGCGTAGGCAAAGTGAAACTGGAAGCATATGGAGAGAAGTTTTTAGAGGTTATAAATAATAAAAAGGGGACAGTCCCCTTTTGAGCACGTTTTTAGCATATTCTTGCAAAAAATAACAGTTTACTTAATCTTAATGATCGGAATACATAAATCTTTACAAATAGCTCCTGCAGTAAAATTGTTAATTTCTTTATGCCTCGGGACAGTTGCAGATTTATTAGTTTTTGGATTATTAAATAGAGTGTGTTCTTTACCTTCTCTTTCAAGCACACATCCATTTTGAATCAGGTACTGCAGAAGATCCTTTCTTTTCATAGATTAACCATTATTTTTTCTTCAACAATATCTTTATATCCTTCAACCATATGTGCGTAATTTGACTCGACAATCATTTTTATCGATTCTTTTAAATTCTCTTTAACTTCTTCAACAGATTTTCCTTGAGAATGTGCCCCGGGCAATTCTTTTACAAACCCCGCGTACCAATTTCCACTTTTCAAAACAACAGCGGTATAGCTACTTAACATTTATCCCCCTATACAATTTTAAACATATATAAATTTTGCTTTAAAAAATATTTTATCCAAGATAATAATATTTTAACAGATTATCTTTATGCTTGATAATAAAAAAAAAGGGACGCTTCTCTTTTGAGCACGGTTTTCTTCATCTAGTGATCAAAGAGCTACTGTTGGTAGATTCGGAAGATAAAAGCCTAGTGATGGGTATTTTTTTGCAGATGATGCCGCAAAAAAAGAGAGCAAATATATGATGAGTTAAGAAAAGAACATAGAATTTCTATTTTAATTACCGATGAGATAGTTTTTACTGCATGCGAGAAGAGGGAATAAAACAAATATGAATTAATCCATGATAAAGAATTTTTTTCAGAATTACCTGCTGAAAAGAATATAAAAAAACAGTAGATGCCTCAGCGCAGGTGGGAAAGGTTTATTTTCATGGTACTCATTTGTATGGTTATGAAGAGAAGATGAAACAAATAGTAAAAGGTTTAAAAGAAGGCTTATTTTGGGCCAATAATGAGGCAGTTAAATAAGAGGAGATTACTGTTTCAAGCTAAAAGTATGAGTAAAGTATAAAAGATTAATTTATTTTATTAAAATATTAATGCAAAATTGTATATTATTTGATATATATAAATCTCTAAAGTAGAGAGATATTTATTTTAAATCTTTTAAAAATATTAAATTTTCAAATTGTCCGGCTTTTTACTATAATTATTTTCTTTTATCTATGAGTATGATTATTGCAGGAAAATGTGAAGAAAATATGGAGAAGGAGTAAATTTTTTGTGAAATATAAATTAATCTATTTCTTTATAAAAACCCCTTAAAATATTTCATACCGTTTTCTACGTCCATGTTGGTGAGGGTGATGTAGATGGTGGTGGTGCTGATGTCGGTGTGGCCAAGGATACAGCGAAGGATTTCGATGTCTTTGGTTTGTTTGTAGTATTGGGTGGCGCAGGTGTGGCTGAGTGTGTTTTATAGTTCCATATTTTATTATTTCATAGACTCTTTAAGCAAATGTGAATAATTCCTTGCGCAATGTAAAATACGATAAATAATAACCTTACCCCCAATGAACCGGTAGAATGCTATATAAGGATCAATAATAACCATTCTGAAATTGAACTTTTGCATTGCATGGTTAAGAAGAGGGGCTCCAGAATGTGGAAAATTTTCAAGACGACGCAGGGACTCCATAATAATATCAAGCATTTCGGCTGCCGCCTGTGGATTATCGG
>CAYNMO010000246.1:0-3572 GCA_964398155.1 uncultured Actinomycetota bacterium
GTCTATACCGCTTAATTTATAGCCAAGTTTGCCAAAGTGATAAATAAATCTTCCTGGAAAACAGCCAATTTCAAAAATCTCGCTCAGGCTAGTTTCCTTGAAGTTTTCATATATCTTTTTCACAATCGGGTAATTTTTCGGCATTGCTGAAAAACAAAAATCTTTATAGCCGGAATCCCAATCTTTTTTATTTGTTAGAGAGTTATTTTTCATTTAAGCCTAAAGTTTTAATTATATTTTCCAGAGAATTTTTATAGGTGTAATTTTTGATAATTTTCTGCTGGGCTCTGACCTTATTTAAGTATTCTTCTTTAGAAAGAGATAGGGCGTTTTTTATTAATTCTTTGATTGAATCTCCTTCAACAAAACTATCACCGAGAATGTCTTTAAATTTTTGAACGTTCGTTATTCCAAGTTGGCCATAAGAAATATTCTTAAACATTCGACAAGGGAGGTAGTTAACATCCACTTGATATTTGCCAGCAATAGCTGGGGCCAGACGTGATGTTCTAACTAAGAAAATATTTAGCCAATCAGGAATGAATCTTAAGTTAAAAAATTTTAGTTTGTTTTCTTTCAAAACTTTTTTCAGTTCTTCAATTTCCATCATATTACCCTGATTCAATGCATTGTTCCAAATACTGCCAATCCAAAATACCAGTGAATTCTTGTTAAAAACTGGCTGCTTAAATTCTTCTGGAAGTAGGTCCGTCCCCCAGGGCTGGTACAACGTTCTGGTTTTAGTATCAAAATAAGTGGCCGATCCCCATTTTTCAATATTTTTTATTTCTAATACCATATTGTAATATACAGCCAAGTTAATATAATTCTCTGGTTTAAGTTTATCTTTAAAAATAGTCTTAAAATTGTGCAGACAATAAAAAATATCATCTCTTACTGGCAGATTATATTCTTCTAATTTGAATTTTTCTGGAACCATCTTCCCAACAACTTCTGCAGAAATAATTAAATCCCCCGCTTCTATTACCTGAGAATTAACCTTTTCATCCTCTACCCAAACCACATTAAAGCCTAATTTTTGGGCATTTTCGTAAAAAGCTTTATGTATGTGTCTATGGGTGTGATATTTATTTCTCAAACCCCAGATTACTATTTTATTTTTTTCTTTATTGAAATTCATTATATTTATACCGTAAAAAGCTGACGAGTCTTTTCCTCAACTGACTCAACGGAATAATCTTTCAAGATCATCTCCTGACATCTTTTATTATGAGCATCAGCAACATCTTTATTGTTCAAATAATAAATAATATTATCTGCCAACTTTTGATAATCCATAACATCATGGAACAAAGCCCTATCCTTAAAAACACCAGTAAATGACATAATAGTTGGCAAACAAAGGGCACAACCACAAAGTGCAGCGTCATACACCGCTACGCATTGGCCTTCATCAAAAGAAGAATTAACATAAACTGCATATTTATTTAATTCTTCGGCTAATTTAGCTTCAGGTAAAAAGCCGTGGTATATAACAGAATTTTTTAAGCCTAATTTTTCTATATTTGGTAAAAAATCCACATCCCAGTTATTACCTATAACATGTAGTATTATGTCTTTTTTAATATCACTCACTATTTTAAAAGATTTTAGGATGGTGATCAGGTTCTTTTTATATGTTATGTTCCCAAAATAGACTATATCCTTTTTGTTTTGATTATTTGTTAAATGAAAAATTTTTGAGGAAACAGTGATGGGAGCTATGACCAACTTCTTTTCATTTATTCCACGGCTTTTTACAAAATCATATTCTGTTTGATTTATTACCCTTATCTTCTTAAAAAAAAGATAAACAAAATCCTGAACAAATTGTTTTAACCTTGAAGACCTCTTTGGTTGAGTGTGTGGAGCAAAAATAGTCCTCCTAGCCAAGAAAGGGACTAAGAATGACTGCCATTCATAACTATTAGCATAAATGATTGAACCTTTTAAAGAAAATTTAATTATTAAATATAAATAATTAAAAATATTTTTATAATCATATGTAATAATATCCTTATCATAATGAGGATCATTCTGCATATTTTTAGCGCTTTGCCTAACTATAGCTACTGGCTTATAACCCATATCCTTAACAATTTTAAGTGCATGAAGGTGGTAATTCTCTTCTGCAGCAAAATTATACATATGAGTAGAATAACCCCAGATAACAGAAACAAAATATGTCTTTTGGCTATCATTAGTCATATTAATGTTTGATAGGTTTAAATATACCATTCAACATAGATAGTCTATACTCCCCCATGCCATTTGTGAACACTAATATTACTAACGGCAATGAATACGATATGATGTTGACATAAGCTGCGCCCTTTATACCATACATTGGTATTAATAAATAATTAAGAGATAGGCTCAAAACCATACCCAGCATATTCAGACCTAAAATTGTTTTAAATTTATGCTCCGCCAATAGAAACTGTTGGAAACCGGTCATTAAAAAGAAGCCTATTATTGACCAGATATATATTTTAAAAACTCCAATGCTCTCAATAAATAATTGACCATAAAAAATCCGGACAATAAAAGGTGAAATCAGAAACATAACAATACAAATAAACAATGAAGAATAAAATAGCAAGGAATACATCCTTTTCATTCTTTCCAAGAAAACTATTCTATTGGTCTTTTCAGCATTTAATATTGCCGGTAGCAAAGCAGAACAGATAATGGCGGAAATAAAAAACCAAACCTCTGAAAATCTGACTGCCACTATGTACAAACCTAATTGTTCCGAACCCAGCATTGATTTTATAAAAATCTGATCTACTTTCATATAAATAGCAGTGGCCACCGCCGATAAAGTAAAAGGCCATGAGTTGATTAGAAAATACTTCATTAATGAAACATCTGCTTTCCAGGAAATACGTCCAGTTATCTTACTGTATAGCATAAGATAACTAACACTCAGTACAATTTGAGATAATGAATAGGCAGCAACAAAAACAAACAAACCATACCCCATATATAAAATAAAAATCTGTATCAATGCTGAAAAAATAAAACTAGCTGTTCCAACAATTGATAAGTACCTTACTTTGGCCTGCGCCTGAAAATATGAATCCACAACGCTGTTAAAAGGCTGAAAAATATTATACAAAGAAAAAGTAAAGATTAAAATAATAGTTACGTTACTGGAGGCAAAGAAAAAAGCCGCCACAGTTGAAGCAACTACGATTAAAAAAGAATTCAATATTTTTAACAACAACGCAGAACCCATTATTTTGTCCGTGTTCTGTGGCTCGTTATTTATTTTTTTTAAAAGAATTTGATCTATAGCTAGAAAAAAGCTTCCAACAATGCTGGCAAAAGCGATGACAAAAGTTAAGGTTCCATAATCTGTTGGACCAAAAAATCTTGCGGTATAAATACTAACAAATAGTGAAGTTAGGAGAGAAATAACCCTTGCTCCAAACATCCAGCCAGTGTTTTTTAGGTACTTTTGGAAGCCGGCGTGTTGCCATTTTTCTTTTATGTAAGTAAGGGTGATGGGGGTCATAAAATTGAAATAATGATGAAATAGTAGCATCTTTATGCTATCATGGCTATGA
>CAYNMO010000247.1:0-2526 GCA_964398155.1 uncultured Actinomycetota bacterium
CATTTTTCACCAATTAAAATAATCTAATTTTAATATACTTTAATGCGCTTTCTAACTTTAGCCTTTTATTGCTCCAAGACTCAGGCCGCTTACAAGATATTTTGATGCAATCTGTGAAATAATTATCATTGGAAGAATTGCAATTATTATGGCAGCTGCTACCCTTCCATAACTCGGATCAGTAATATCACTGAAGCTAAGTATCCTTGCTGTAACCGGCTGAATCCTGTTGGCTGCGAGAACCAGACCAAATATGAGGCTGTTCCATGCATAAATGAATGATAAAATAATGGATGCAGCAAGCCCCGGTTTTACAAGCGGCAAAACAATCTTAAAGAAAATCCTTACTTTTGAGTGTCCGTCAAGCATTGCAGCCTGTTCCAGCTCTATTGGCAAATCATCAAAATATGTCCTTGTAATCCATATTATCATCGGAAGCGGGATGAGTATGTATACCCATATCAGGCCGAAGTAAGTATCATAAAGCATCAGCTTTTGATAAATAATATATAGAGGAATTAAGATTGCCAGTTCAGGTACAAATCTGAAGCTTAAAAATATAAAACCTAACTTTTCTTTATTCTTATTCTTATACCTGGACAACCCATATGCAGCAATTATTCCTATCACGGCTGCTATCGCCACAGATGATACAGACAAAATCGTTGAATTCAGCAAACTTCTCAGAAAAGAGTCCGACCTCATTTTTATTACTTCGGAGACAGCCTGACTCCTGGACTTTTCAGTAGTATTTTTAACATTTGTTCCAAAGATCTCTTTATAGTTATCAAGGGTAAATGAGGAAAATACGCTGGGGGGCATCGACTGGATCTGTGCCTGTGTTTTAAAGCTTATTATACCCATCCATATTATCGGAAATATGAAAGCGAGCATGACTATAAACAGTATAATATTAATGACTACCCTTTTCCCAATGCTTAAGCCACCCTTTTTCCTCTTTGTTAAAATACTGTTATTTATATTTTCATTCATTATTAATCCTCCGGAATATAGAATATTTTTTCAAATTTATATTGGATTATTCTCTGCTAAGCCTTGACCGTGCCACACCCCAGTACTTGACAAGCTGCTGGCTTATAAGATATACGATTATCCAGGTTATTATCATAAGCGCGGTTCCTTTGGCCACATCCAGGGAGCCAAAAACATAAATGAATCCATTTACAGAATAAACCATGGTTGAAGTTCCCGGACCTCCGGCAGTCATTCCCCAGATTATATCGAATACTTTTATTGAATCTATTGCCCTGAATATTATTGCAATAAATACTGCCGGCAAAATCATTGGTATGGTTATATTCCTTAGCGTTGAGCCAAATCTTGCACCATCGACAGCTGCTGCTTCAAAGGGATCTTTTGGCAGTGAACGCAGTCCGGCAAGTATAATAAGCACCATAAAAGGAGTGTATATCCAAACATCCACCAGCACGACTGTAAACATCGATGCACCCATTGAGGCTCCCCAGGGAAAATTTCTTAAACCAAAAGGTGTCATTAAATAATTAACCACTCCAAACTGGTTATTTAACATCAGTTTCAATAGAACAGTTCCAACAGACGGAGCCACCATAAGGGGCAGGGCAATTAATCTTCTGCTGATTTTTGCCATCACAGTTTCTGTATTTAAGAGCATTGCTATAAAGAAACCCAGAAATAATTCAATGCTAACTGAAAGAATTGCATATTCAAATGTCCGAAATGTAGTAAACCAGAACTCAGGGGATTTTAACAAGTTCCAGTAATTTAAACCAAAATTAAACTTATATATGGGATTGTTTAATTTATACTTTGTAAAAGAAAGGACAATACCCCATAAAAAAGGAATTAGAAAACCAATTGTTGAAATAATTGCAGGAAGCACAATTAATGTGTAAGGTCTTGTAATCCTCTCCCTTGGAGTCCTGGTCCTGCCTTCTTCCTCTTTAAGAAAATCTATATCCTTCTTATGTTTCTTTGGATCTAATGCCGTATCAATTGTTGTGGCCATATTGATATCATCTCCCGAAATTCTTTAAATTTTTAAATTTAGAAATATTTATGCGATTACAAATACAGTAACTTAGAAGTTTTTTAATTATTAAAACAATTATAATGTTTATATATTTAAATATATTAATTTTTTATATCTTATTTTTAAATACCCTTAGATATCAATGGGATACTTGCCGTACTTGACAGCATATTCATATAATTTAAATACATTTTCAATCGGAATGTCACTGGCAATGTTATTTGCTGACGAAAGCACATAGCCACCCCCCGGAGCCAGGGATTTTATTCTTTCTTTCACCTCTTTTTCAACATCTTCAAAAGTGCCTCTCATCGCAATCTGCAAATCTATTCCTCCCTGAAAGCAAATATCCTTTCCAAACTCCCTCTTTAAATCAAAAGTATTCATTTTTGTCGCCATGGGCTGAACCGGATTGATTATATCTATACCTATTTCTATAAAATCAGAGATAATATCGTGTATGCTTCCGCAGGAATGTATCAGAACCTTGGCAT
>CAYNMO010000247.1:2536-3570 GCA_964398155.1 uncultured Actinomycetota bacterium
TTCTTTTTAAACATATCTACCATCATTTTATGCTTAGGCTTCACAAACTCCCGGTACTGGTCCGGGGATATCATAAGGTTGCTCTGAGAGCCAAAATCATCGTTGAATTCGACAACATTAACATAAGGCCCTATTTCTTTCAGAAAAAGGTCGTAAACTCCATAATTGAACTCGAGAATCTTGTCCAACAAAACATTTACAATTTTTTTATCAAAAACCAGGTCAACAAAAAACTGGTCCATACTTCTCAATGTCCAGGCGCAATCAAATATTCCAAGAAGCGTAGCTTTATAAGCACCAATTGCATAATCTGAATTTTCATATAAATCCCTTGCTTCTTCTTTCAAGCCATCGATTCTTCTCTTGTCGTTTGGTTTCGGCCAATTATATTTTTGTATATCATCAATAGTGGCATTTTTTAGAGGATGGGATATAAAGTTCGCTGTTTCGCCGCTGGGACTGACTTTTAATTTAACTCCAAGCTCATGTTCCCAACTTCCATCTTCAAAAACTTCTACAGGAGGGATTTTCCTGATATGGATCTCACGAAAATCAACATTAAAGTATTCAAGGACTTCAGGATGGTAATAAATTATACAGTTAAGGTCATCCAGAATGTCTTCTTTTTCAAAGCTATCCTTGATACCCAGTTTTTCCTTGACCTTATAATAAACCGGCTTGGTAAACTTTTGGGCCACCCCGCCAATACAAATAGGCACCCTATCAGGCTCTTGATGATTATATGCTTTAATAACTCTCTGTCTTGAATTAATTTGAACCACCTCTTTATGCTGCTATAATTAACCTAATATCTATTCCCTGTTGCTTAACTTGTATTTATCTTTATTGAATTAATAAATTTCTTAACAAAATATGCTTTATTGATAACTATTCGCTACAATTACTTCAGGATTCCAAATTTTTCTTTGATTTTTGCAAGTTTTTCAAAACTGCCAAGGGCTTCATTATAGATCTGGATATATAATTCATACATTTCGTAATAAAGATTATGGCTTGCTTCTACTGGCTGATAT
>CAYNMO010000248.1:0-3556 GCA_964398155.1 uncultured Actinomycetota bacterium
GGCCGTTGATTTAAAATCTCTTCACCGACAACCTCCCCAGCCTGAGCTGATGATATATCAGATTTATCCTTACTGTTTGCCTGGTACCATTTTTCTATAAAATCCAACTGCATTTTTTTTGAAAAAACTTCCTGCAGTAGAACAATATCGTAGTCTTTTAGGATAAAATTTTTTAGCTCAAGCGCTCTTCCGGCGTAAGCAGGTGCAACAAAATCAAAGGGGATAAGCATCGTGTTTAAATTAAAAATTCGTAAATTAGAGCTGGTGTTATCAATAAATTTAAAATTTATATCACTGCTTTGGACAGATTTACTGCCTGAACGTATATTTTGCGGACATATCCCAGAAAAAGAGAAAATAAAAATTAATAAAAAAATAAATAATTGGAAAAAAGACATGAGTATAATATTTTTTATTTTTTTATTAACCATAAGCCATGATATCAAATTAATTGGTTCCCGGAAAATAACTTAAGTTTTTGGTAAATTATTTGTTTAAATCAAGCTTAATATTTTCTTAATTTGACCCGCCTGGCTAATTGTTTACTAAAAATTTATAAGTAAAGTAACCATAAACAGATAATGTATGAGTGAAAGATCAGAGACATATTGGCAATATTAATAAATAGCTAAAACCGTGCTCAAAAGGGGACTGTCCCCTTTTACCTGTTATCGGTATATAGCTCACTTTTTAGCAAAATATCTGCCGATATTAAGCTTAACAATTATTTATTTTAGTCAAAAGACTTTCTTTGAAAAACCGGTCAGCCATTTGGCTAAAAAGCCTGGCAGTAAATGATTATATGCAAGAATTTGATTTTTATTTATCCAGCAAATATTTAACTTTTTCAAGAAGTTCGCCCGGCTGGACCGGTTTGTCAAGATATATGTCAATTGGCAGCCAGTCTTTATCAGCATCTTCATTTGAAAATCTGCCGGCATAAGAGCCTCTTTCATTAATTGCGGAAAGCATAATAACTGGTATGCTTTCAGTCTTGCTGTCTCCTTTAAGATCTCTTGCAATATTAAAACCGGCAGAGCTGTTTTCAGGAAACATAACATCCAGAATAATGATATCGGGGCTGTATTTGATGACATTTTCGACTACATTTTCATCGTCATACTGCGCTGAAACTTCATAGCCATTTGCCTTTAAAACAATTGAAACAGATTCAACAATATCCCTGTCATCATCTATAATATAGATTTTTTTCATACAGGACTCTCCTTTTTACATAAATTTATGTTTTAAGAAATATAATACCATTATACAATAAGAAGTAATCAAAAAAAACAAAGGATAATAATGGACGAGGGAACAATTGCTTTAATAGGTGCCGGAAACGGAGGGCTTGCGCTGCTTAAGGTGCTTCTTGAAATTCCGGGAGTGCAGATCAAATATGTCTGCGATGTTGATTCTGAAGCCTCCGGTTTTGTTTTTGCAAAAAATCATAATATAAAATGTATTGCTGATTACAGCGAAATAATAAGTGACAGGGAAATTAACCTGATATTTGAGGCTACTGGCAATACCAAAGTTTTTGAAGATTTAAGCAGTAAAAAATCTCTTAAGGTCAGCCTCATAGGAGGGGATGGCTCTAAAATAATATATAATCTGCTCGATTCATATAATGAAATCAACCAAAATCTTAGCGAACATAAAGAAAATCTGGAGTTAAAGATAATTGAGAGAACCGAAGATCTTGAAAAAGCAAATGCAAATCTTGAAAAAGAAATGCTTGAATATGAAAAGATAAGCCAGAAACTTCTGGAATTAAATGTTGAAAAAACCAAATATCTTTTATATGCAACGCATCAGCTGAAGGCACCTTTTGCCGCTATTCAAAGCTATGTTGATATCGTTTTGGAAGGATATACGGGTGATATTTCTGCGAGAACCAAAGATATAATACTGAAGATAAAAGAGAGATGCGAATTATTATCAAGTGTCATTAAGGAAATGCTCGAGCTGTCAAAACTCAAGTCAAGAGATACCGGAGAAATAATCTTTAAAAAATTTGATATTAATCCTGTTTTGACAAGGGTTGTTGATCGTTTCCAGATAATTGCAAACACCAAAAATATAAAAATTATTTTTGAACCGCCCGTTGAAACTTTTTATATCAGAGGAAATGAAAGCCAGATTGATGTGCTCTTTTCTGTTTTGATAGAGAATGCGATTAATTATTCTCCTGAAGATACAGCTGTCACCATTTTATTAAAAAAATTAGGGAGCTCCCAAATTTATATTGGTGTTAAAGACCAGGGAATTGGAATAAGTGAAAAAAATATAGAAAAAATTTTTAACGAATTCTTCCGGTCAAACAACGCCGTTAATTTCCATTCCAGCGGGACAGGGCTTGGGCTTTCAATAGCAAAAGAAATAGCATCTATCCATAATGCGACCATTCATGTTGAAAGCAAAATTAATGAGGGCTCAGTTTTTTCAGTAATTCTGCAATCCTAAAATATGGGGATTCTTTGCTAATATATTTTGGCAATATATTTAAAAGTTGCTCTGAAGACTATCCTAAAAACCGGGGCTAAAAAGTAATTATGCAAACCTCAAATATACAACTTTTTGGTATTTTATTTATCAGTTGTTATGTGGACTATCCCAAAAGCCGGGGCTAAAAATCAGTATTTATTGATATTGCGATTATCAATACCTCGAATATCTTAAAAAAACTCTTGTTTTTAATAAATCTGCTATCTTTTTTTCTGGGTAAGAACAGTTGCTGATAAAAAATAGTCTGTGTAATTTTTTTTTATATTTATTGTAACTTTTACTTCTTCCTGTCGTCAAATTTAAAAACATATAAAGGAGGTATTCATGGACCATCACGGCCCTATTACTGAATGGAAAGAAGACGAAAAAACATCCAGATTTAAATCCAAAATCGGGCTATGGATGTTTGCAGGCTATTCCATTGTTTATGCAGTATTTATTCTTCTCAATGTCATGAATCCAAAACTGATGGGCATGGATATCGGAAGCTTAAATCTTGCAATTGTCTTTGGTTTTGGTCTTATTGCTCTGGCTCTTGTCATGGCTCTTGTGTACAACGCTTTGTGCGGGTGGGCAGAAGAGAGGTCTATCAAACTTGAAAAACTTGAAAAGAAAATGAAAGAGAAAGAGGGGCAGAAAATATGAGGTATATTCCATCCCTCTGGGCAATAATAATATTTATAACATTTGTTGCTTTGGTACTCTATATTTCTTACTATTTTGCAAAAAGGACCCGATCGGCTGAAGGATATTTTGCTGCAGGCGGCAAGATTCCATGGTCCATAAACGGAATTGCATTTGCAGGTGATTACCTCTCAGCTGCTTCTTTTTTAGGTATCTGCGGAATGATAGCGGTGGCAGGTTACGATGGCTTCTTATATTCCATAGGGTATCTTGCTGGCTGGATAGTTGCGCTGTTTGTAGTTGCAGAGCCCATTAAAAGACTTGGCAAATATACTTTCACTGACGCTCTTGATGCAAAATTTAACTCACGTGGTATAAAATTAATGGCAGCAATCAGCACACTGATTGTTTCGCTGTTTTACCT
>CAYNMO010000249.1:0-3551 GCA_964398155.1 uncultured Actinomycetota bacterium
TGATTTTGAAGATTCAGTTCTTGTTTCCATATCAGGAGGCCCCGATTCTGTTTTCCTTCTATACTTTTTAAATCTCATAAAAAAAAGATATAAATTAAATCTTTACGCCTTTCATCTTGATCATATGACAAGAAATGGTGATTCAGCAAAAGATGCTGTTTTTGTTAAAAACCTTTGCCTGGGATTAAACATTCCGCTTTTTAGCGAAGAAATAAATGTCAGTAATTCCTGCCATGAGAGAAAGCTGAGTTTTCAGGAAGGAGCCAGAATCATAAGGAGGGAGCTTCTTGAAAAATACCTTCTAGAAAATTCTATAAAAAAAATTGCCATTGCTCACAATGCAGATGATAATATTGAAACTTTTCTAATGAATTTAATCAGGGGGACCGGTTTAAAAGGGCTTGGATCAATCAGCCCTGTAAGAGGTGCAATAATAAGACCACTAATTGATTGCAGTAAGTTGCAGATAATTAATTTCTTAAACATCAATAATATTGCTTACTGTATTGACAAAACTAACAGCGAAAACAGATATTTCAGAAATAAAATAAGAAACAGGATTGTGCCTTATATTGAAAATGAAATGGGGAAGGGATTTAAAGAAAATATTTTAAATACTATCATTCTTTTAAGATCAGGAAGCGGATATATTGATGGCAGAGTAATTGAAATAATTAAAAAAATTCAAAAAAACCACGGGTTAGACATTTTTGCCTGCGCCAGGAAAGGTCTTTTAAAAATACCTGCTTATGATATTGAAAATCTGGATAATAATATTAAAACTTTTCTTGTCTACAAGCTAATTGAACTTGTGAAGGGCACCCCTAAAGATATTATTTCTATAAATGTTTCAGACATTCTCAAGTTCTGCTTTCCAGGTGGAGAAAGTAAAAAAATAAATCTTCCCGGAGGAATAGTTTTTATAAAAGAAGCAGAGTTTATATATATTTATAACAGTGCAAAAATTAGTTACAAAGATTTGTTTTCAGACTTAAAACAGAATGAATCTGCATCTATATCTGCAGAAATAAGCCAAAACGAAGCAGACAATTTATTAAATTCTTTAAAGCATGTAAAATCTGCAAAACACAGGACAAATACCGCAAAAGCTGTAGATGGAACAAACGCTTCAAGCAACACAAATGCCTTAAGCTCTCCCGATATTCTTAAGGAGGATGTTTTTAATGGGGAAATTGTAAAAATTATTATTATTAAATAAAAAAAAATCATATTTATTCTGGAAAAAATGAAGCATATATGGATTTAAATAAAATAAAGTTCCCTGTTTCAATAAGAGAGTGGCAGCGAGGCGATAAATTCATGCCTTTTGGGATGAATAACAAAAAAAAGCTTCATGATTTTTTTATTGATGAGGGAGTTCCCCTGCATTCGAGGAGCAGTGTACCTGTTTTTTGTGATACTGAAAAAATTATCTGGTTAGGTGGGCTAAGGATCGATGAAAGAACAAAAGTTGATAATGATACCAGATACATTATTTATATTGTTTTGGAAGAAATATCCTAGTAATATGCAGTTAGTTTTTTAAAGTCCTGCCGGCAGATACGCTGCCTGAAGATTAAAAGGCAGCTGATTTTATAGTTTATACTTATAAACCTGTTATTTTTTATTATTTGGGAGTAATTTATCTATAATGTAATATAATTGATAGAATTTACTATTATTTTTTTAATAACTTTTTATTAGATGAGGGGCTATGGATCAATTTGTTTCTGAAAAGAGTAAAGACAATTGGATAGATAACGTCAATGTATTGTTTTCTGAAGAAATTCTAAAGAAAAAAGTAGAAGAGCTGGGTGCTTTGGTTTCAGCAGATTATGCCGGCAGAATTCCAATACTAGTCGCTGTTTTAAAAGGATCATTTATTTTTATTGCAGATCTGTGCAGAAAGATATCAATTCCTGTAATTTTTGATTTTATGGCTGTTTCGAGCTATGGAGATTCGATGGCAAGTTCAGGGGTTGTAAGAATTTCAAAAGATCTTGACTACAGTATAGAAAACAGAGACGTGCTTATAATTGAAGACATTATAGATTCGGGGAGAACTCTTAATTATCTTGTAAAAAATATTGAAGCAAGAAATCCAAGAAGCGTTGAGATTTGCGCTTTGCTTGACAAGGATGTGCCGGGGAAGTTTAAAAACAAGATAAAATATAAAGGCTTTGACATACCCAATAAATTTGTAGTGGGCTACGGCCTTGATTTTGCCGAAAATTACAGAAACCTGCCATTTATAGGTTATATTGAAAATACATTGTAATTATTATATTATAACTGCTCTTCTTTTAATTGCAGAAGTGCTATCGAAAAAAATTATAAGCTGTATTTTAAATACAGGGAAAATGAATTTATATAAACGGGAGTTGATTTGACTTGAAAAGAAATGTAAAAAATATATTGCTTTTAGTGTTACTGGTAGTGGTAATGTTTTTTATCTTCCGGAACCCACTTTTTTTATCTCCACAGGTTAAGGATCTTACACTGACTGAATTCATGACAAAGGTAGAAGCAAAAGACATAAACACCGAAAGTGCTCTAATAGTAAAAGGTGACGACAAAACAGTTGAAGGCACATTAAAGGACGCAACAAAATTCAAGGTGTCTTTTCTTGCAGACTATGATATTTCGAAGTACCTGATTGATAAAAATCTGCCTTTTAAGGTAGACAATCAAAAACAGTCTGTCTGGATTCAGATTTTGGTTGGTGCTCTTCCTTTCCTTATACTGTTTGGTCTTGTTTTCTTTTTGTTTAACCAGATGCAGGGCGGAGGCTCAAAAGTAATGCAGTTTGGCAAAAGCAAAGCAAGAGTTGCAAGTAAAGGCAAGAACAAAATAACGTTTAAAGATGTTGCCGGAGTTGATGAGGCTGTCGAAGAATTAAAGGAAATTGAAGAATTTCTTGAAAATCCCGGTAAATTTAAAGCAATGGGAGCAAAAATACCCAAAGGAGTTCTGCTTTACGGCCCTCCTGGAACAGGAAAGACTTTACTTGCCCGTGCAGTAGCCGGGGAAGCCGGAGTTCCTTTTTACAGTATTTCAGGCTCTGAATTCGTTGAGATGTTTGTAGGTGTCGGTGCTTCAAGAGTAAGAGATTTATTTGGGCAGGCAAAAGCAACCCAGCCTTCAATTATTTTTATGGATGAAATTGATGCCGTAGGAAGACACAGAGGCGCCGGGCTTGGCGGAGGCCATGATGAGCGTGAGCAGACATTAAATCAGCTGCTTGTTGAAATGGACGGATTTGATGCTGAAAGTACAGTAATACTTATAGCTGCAACAAACAGACCTAATATCCTGGACCCCGCACTTCTTCGTCCTGGCAGATTTGACAGACAGATAATGGTGGACAGGCCTGATCTTGTTGGCAGGGAAAAAATACTTGAGGTGCACGGTAAAGGCAAGCCTTTAGATAAAGATGTCAGTTTTAAAACAATTGCAAAACAGACACCAGGCTTTACAGGAGCAGATCTTGCAAATTTGTTTAATGAAGCATCACTTCTTGCAGCAAGGCATAACAAGAAAAAAATAAGCAT
>CAYNMO010000250.1:0-3549 GCA_964398155.1 uncultured Actinomycetota bacterium
GTCTCATAAATGATGTTAATCGATAAATATAATAATATAATAAAAATGAAAAATTAATTTTAATAAATTTTTTAATAAAAAAAAAGAAAAAATTCTTCTTGATACCAAATACAAATTCAAATAGTAATCTATTAAAACTAGATGGAGGCAAATAAAATGTCAAACGAAATCTTTAATTTTGACAAAATATTAACCTACCTGCCAACGGAAGAGCTCATTGTAAGTGCATATCTTTTGGTCGATGGAGGAAGGGTAACAAAAAAAGATTACCTTTCAGAGTTAAATTCAATGATTGCAAAGACCAAAGTAAATATTGAGTCTGCTTCAGGATTTGATGCAAGCAGGCAAAAATTAATCTTTAGTACTCTGGAAAAAATTAAAAGTTTTGTAAGTGATTCATTTAAACATCAAAACGAGAAGACGCTCTTAATTTACGCCGGGACAAAATCTGACCTGTGGGAGGTATACAGGCTTCCTGTTATATTAAAATCAAAAATAATAATAGATCCAAATCCTCATACTCAAAGTCTGAGATCTGTTTTACATAATTATAAAAAATACGGAGTTCTGCTTATTGACAGGGAAAAGGCACAAATGTATCAGATTTATCTTGGAGAGATAAAGGAATATCTTGCCGCCTATATCAGCGAAGTACCTGCAAAAGTTAATTTCAGGTTTGAAAGCGGGCTTCGTGAGAATAAAAGACTTGGGAAGATCGAAGAAAAACTTCATCATTTGTACAAGACACTTAATGACAGTGCATTTGGTTTTTTTAGAGATGGTAAATTTGATTACCTTATTTTAGCCGGCAGGAAGGAAATAACAAACGAATTCAAAAGTTACCTTCACAGCTATCTTGCTGCCATGCTTGCAGGAACATTTGAAGGAGAGCCTTCAGAAAATCAGGCGGTAATATTGGAAAAAGCAAAAAAAGTAATTAATGATTTTGAAAATAATAATACTATAGAACTAATTGACAGGCTTGTTGATGAGCTGGAACCTCAGGGGTTTGGGGTAACAGGTCTTAAAAAAACAATTGATGCACTGCTCTCTGATAATATAAAAACACTGATTTATCTGGAAGACTACACTGCAAGAGGATATTCATGCCCTGCCTGTGGCTTTCTTACCTTAAAACTGGCAGAAAAATGCCCCTATTGTGAAAACACTCTTTTAAATTTCAATGATATAGTTGATGAAATTGTTGAGAGCGCATTAATTCAGGGAAGTGAAATAATACAGGTCAAAGAAAATGAAAAGCTCAAAAGTTCCGGAAAAATAGGCGCAGTTTTAAGATACAAGTTTAAAGCTAAATAATAAAATATTACAGTCTCTTACAGGTCGTTTTCCTGAAGAACTGCAAGCTCTTTTGTGAACTCTTCGATATCATCAAAATGCCTGTAAACGGATGCAAATCTTATGTAGGCCACCTTGTCCAGATTTTTAAGGCGGCGAAGAACCAGGTCTCCTATTCCGTTCGTAGTAATTTCAAGAGAAGTGCTGTTTCTTATTTCAAGCTCAATGTCGTCTGCTATTTTTTCAAGCAGCTTAATTTCAATATTTCTTTTTATGCAGGCTCTTATCAACCCAACAAGTATTTTGTTTCGATCATAGGGCTGCCTTGTCCCGTCTTTTTTTATCACCATGATAGGCTGTGTTTCAAGGCGTTCATAAGTAGTAAATCTTTTGGCGCACTTCTCGCATTCACGCCTTCGCCTGATAGATTCATTGTCTTCAGTAATACGGGAATCAATTACTTTGCTGTCAATATTTCCACAAAAAGGACATTTCATATTATTAAAACCATTTAAAATTAATAAAAATTATAAAATTTACAAATACCTTCTCAGGCAGACTTTCACCATTAAGAAACTGCGATATAGTCGGCAGCAGCTTTAGCCTCAGGAGATAAAAATCCGTCTTCAATTAAACCATGCTGGTGTATAACAAGAGCCTCTGCAATATTCTTTTTTGTTTCCTCTATAGTTCTTCCTGCTGCAATACAACCTGGCATATCAGGAAGATATGCTGAATAGCTGTTTTTGGCTTTTTCAATAGCTATTAAATATTTCAACTTAATCTCCCTCCTGTTTTATACCGGCCTGTTTTAATACGCTATTTAATGTTCCATTAGCTATGTCATCTCCAGGATTACCGGCAATTGTCACTCTCCCAGGTTTTGCAGCATATTTAAACTGTTTATGGCTGCCTTTTTGCGCTACCATAAACCATCCGTCTTTTATTATTATCCTTATTATTTCTCTTATTTGTAAATTAAAGAAACTTTCGAGTTCTACTTTTTTTAGCAAAACTGCTTTTCTAGATACATTGTATACTAAAACAGCTTAAGTTAGAATAATCTAAAAATGAGGCTAAAAAAATAGAAAGACATAATATTATTGCAGCTGGTACTGATACCTGTAGAGCTTATAGTAAATCCCTTTGTTTTTAAGAAGATCTTTATGTGTCCCGCTTTCAATAATTCTGCCTTTCGAAAGAACTATTATTTTGTTTACATTTTTTATAGTTGAAAGTCTGTGTGCAATTATTATTGAAGTTCTTCCATGCATGACTTTTTTTAATGCATCCTGTATGAGACCTTCAATTTCCGTATCTACACTTGATGTTGCTTCGTCAAGGACCAGAAGAACTTTAGGGTTGAAAACTATTGCTCTTGCAAAAGCAATGAGCTGTTTTTGTCCTACTGATAAAGTCTGGCCGCGCTCCCTGACTTCCTGATTATATTTATCAGGAAGTTTTTCTATAAATTTATCAGCATTAACAAATCTTGCCGCATCTTTTACCTGCTCAAGGGTAATTTCTTTATTTCCGAGCCTGATATTATCAATTATAGAGCCTGAAAATAAAAATACATCCTGTGCTACCACGCCGACATGGCGCCTGAGGTTTTGAAGGTCCAGCTCTCGGATATCCACGCCATCAAGACGGATGCTTCCCCTGTCAATATCATAAAATCTGTTGAGAATATTAATTATTGAAGTTTTGCCTGAGCCTGTCGCTCCGACAAAAGCGATGCTTTCCCCCTGCTTTACTTCAAAAGAGATATCTTCCAGCACATAATTATTTTCATTATAAGCAAACCATACATTGTCAAATGAAATATTTCCTTTTATTTCCGGAAGTTTTATGGCATTTAATGGTGAGACTATGGTGGGGGAGGTCTCAAGCAGACCAAATATTCTCTCCGAAGCAGCTATTGCTTCCTGTAAAATTCCGAATTTTTCGCTAAGATCACTTACGGGATGAAAAAATTTCTGAATGTACTGTATAAAAGCTACCAGAGTGCCAAGAGTCAGAAGACTTTTTATTACCTGGCCTCCTCCAAACCAGATAATAAGTGCGATAGCCAGTGTTTCAATAAGTGTAACTACCGGGAAAAAAACTGCATAGCTAAAAACAGTTTTAATATATTCTGCCAGATAATCATTATTTAAATCTGCGAACTCTTTATTGTTTCGTTTTTGGCGGTTAAGAATTTTTATTGTAATTATTCCTGTAATTGATTCCTGAAGATAGGAGTTTATGGCG
>CAYNMO010000251.1:0-3543 GCA_964398155.1 uncultured Actinomycetota bacterium
CAGAAGAGATCTTGCCAGGCTCGACAGTGAAGGTTTTTTAAACAAGGTTCATGGCGGGGCTGTTTATAGGGAATTTTTGGAACCGGAACCTGTTTTCAATGAAAGAGTAAAATTATTTCCTGAGGAAAAAGACAGAATAGCAAGAGAAGCTGCCAGGAGAATAAATGATAATGACGCAATTATTCTGGAATCAGGATCTACCTGCTTAAGGGTTGTCAGATATCTTGCAGATAAAAAAAATCTTCAGGTTTCAACAGCAGGAATCCCAATTGCTGATGAATTATACAGACTGATGTCTTTTAAAAAAGATCTGGAAGTCAGTATTTCCGGAGGCATCATAAGGCCTGGTTCGGGGGTATATGTCGGGCCTCACGCGGTTAATTATTTTAAAAGTATTAATGTCGATAAATTATTTCTCAGTGCAGTGGCAGTTTCTCCCCAAAAAGGAGTTACCACGGCGACCCAGTATGATTCTGAACTTATTAAAGCCATGGTAGAAAGCGCCAAAAAGATAATACTTCTCTGCGACAGTTCAAAATTTGGAGTTGATTCTTATATAAACGCCGTAACACTGGATAAAATAGATGAGATTATAACAGATAAAAATATCGATAAAACGATACTGGATAAAATAAAGAGTATGGGAGTACCGGTAACAATCGTTTGATTATTTATTTTAATTGTGACAAAGGAGACGATAAATGAAAGACCTTGACCAAAGCAACAAGGTAACAGTAATTACTGGAGGATCAAGTGGAATAGGAAGACAGATCGCGCTTACTTTTGCAGAGCACGGCTCTGATATTGCAATTCTTGACATGGATAAAAATGGAGAAAAGGTTGTATCTTCAATAAAAAAAGATTATAAGCGTGAAGCAGGTTTCTTTGAATGCGACATAACTGATTTTTCAAAGGTTGAAAAATCATGCAGCCAGATCCTTAAAAAATTTAAAAAAGTGGACAATTTGATACTTGCTGCAGGATATGGATCAAAATCAGAAATAGAGAAACTGGCAATGGAAGAATGGAAAAAAGCTATTGATATAAATGTAAACGGCATGTTTTATGTCGTTAAAGGTCTGATAGAACAGATGTTAAGCCAGAAAAAAGCAAACATAGTCCTTATTGGCTCAGCGACTGTTTTAACCGGAAGCGGAGGAGGAGTCCACTATTCGACATCCAAAGTTGCTCAATACGGCTTTATGAAAGGATTATCATATGAGCTTTTATCCAGAGGGATAAGGACCAATATAATCACACCCCATATCATAGATACTCCAATGCTGCGCAAGAGATATCCTGATACACCTGAAGTTAATGCCAGACTGGCAGAGCGAACACCCATAGGCAGGATAGGATTGCCCTCAGATATAGCAAATATCGCTCTGTTTCTTGCTTCTGAAGAATCAGGGTATATATGTGGCTCCGAGATAGTTGCTGACGGAGGAGCCCTCTATTATCTTAATCCTAAAAAATATAGTCATAAAAAAAATAGAAATCCTAAAAAAATATAGAACCTAAAAAATAAAGATCCTAAAAAATAAAGATTCTAAAAAAATATAGACCTAAAAAAATATAGTCATAAAAAAAATAGAAATCCCAATAATATAAAAGACCAGGCATCTCATAAGAGACCAGGTATCTTATTAGAAAATTCTTAAATTATCTGCCATGGAAGAAAGAGAAATAATTTTAAATGGAAACTTAAGAAAACTTCTTTTTAAGTTTTCTCTGCCGGCCACAATAGGTTTGGTGGTAAGTTCTCTCTACAATATCGTGGACACACTGTATGTGGGGCAGGGAGTTGGCCCACTGGCAATTGCAGGCCTTGCCATAGTACTTCCGATACAGATACTGATGTTTGCAGTTGGAATGATGATAGGTGCCGGGTCTGGATCCATAATATCAAGGTCTCTTGGCAGAAACGACAGGCATAAAGCAATTTTAACTGCTGGAAACGGGATGATTCTCAATTTTGTCATAAGCATTATTGTTATGGTTCCGTGCTACTTTTTAATAAACAAAATTCTTATATTTTTTGGCGCATCCCCTGAAGTGTTTACATATGCCAAAGATTATATGAGTGTCATTTTGTTTGGTTTTATCTTCCAGTCCTTTGATATTGCCGGCAACAGCATCATAAGAGCAGAAGGAAGACCCAGAGCATCAATGTATGTTCTGATTTTGGGGGCAGTATTAAATATTATTCTTGATCCGATATTTATTTTTGTATTTAAGATGGGTGTCAGGGGCGCTGCTATTGCCACAGTTATCAGCCAGATTATTTCTGCCATATATATTCTGCTTTATTTTATGTTCGGTAAAAGCATTTTCCGGCTTAATTTAAAAATGTTTAGACCTGACATTCCGATAATGAAGGAAATCCTGAAACTGGGCCTGCCTTCATTTTTAATGGGCATAGTAGACAGTGTCATTTTTATTCTTTTTAACAGGGCTATTTTAAGATATGGCAGTGACTTGTATATCGCAATTATGGGTATTGCAATAAGAATAATGGATATTACAATTATGCCAATTATTGGTATTGCACAGGGGTTTTCAACAATTACAGGCTTTAATTATGGGGCTAAAAAATATGACAGGGTGAGATTTATATTAAGAGAGTCGTTTTTGTGGACAACGGTAATTTCAGCAATTTCATTTATTTTAATATTTGGATTTCCAAGAATGATGCTTGGCATTTTTAGCAGCAATAAAGACCTGCTCGCAATTGGCATACTGCCTTTGAGGATAACCACAGCCGTCTTTATTACTCTTGGCCTTCAGTTTATCGGGGGCAGCTTCTTTCAGGCGATAGGAAAAGCTGTGCCAGCCATAATACTTAATATTTCCCGTCAGGTTATTTTCCTTATACCAGGAATTTTAGTTCTTCCGCGATTTTTTGGATTAAACGGAGTATGGCTTTCTCTGCCAATAAGTGATTTTTTATCAACAGTCCTGACTTTAATTTTCATAGGATATGAGCTTAAACAGTTTAAAAAATTACAAATTAAGAATAAAATTTGAAAAATATTTAATTATTTTTGTTTTTAAAATAATATTTATTAATTTTCCTTGACTTTATTATGTTTGCTGATATCATTTACAATTGTTTTATTAATGTATTGTACGTAGTACGAAATTTTGCGGAGGTAAGAATTGTCTAAAGGTAAAGTAAAATGGTTTAACGCAACAAAAGGTTATGGTTTTATTGAAGAAGATGGCGGACAGGATATTTTTGTTCACTATTCTGCAATACAAACCGAAGGATACAAATCCTTAAAAGAAGGCCAAGCTGTTGAGTTTGACATAACCACCGGTAATGGTGGTAAATCTCAAGCTACAAACGTTCAGATTGCGAAATAAATCTTTCCATACAAGATTTAAAAAGCCCCAAGTAATTGGGGCTTTTTTTTTGGTTAAAATTTTTCCTGAATTATTTGTCTGACTGTAAAATCCCACCTTTTGCAATATTTGTTTTGGGTAAATCCATAAATAAAATATGAACAAGCTCTTTAGGTACTTCTCCTACTTCAGAAATTA
>CAYNMO010000252.1:0-3531 GCA_964398155.1 uncultured Actinomycetota bacterium
TTTTCCGAAAGTAAATGAAAAGTCTTCTTAAAAATATTATATTCTTCATTATAAATACTAATATTTTTAGAATCTGGTTCAATTGTGTCTTTAATGTGGACCATTTGGTCTACAGCTTCTTCAATGCTGGAGAAATAATTACAGCCATAAGCTCCCAAGATTGCTGCACCTAAATTTCCACATTCTGCAATTTCCAGCCTTTCAACAGGCCTCCCATATATATCTGCCTGAATATGGCTCCAAAGATCAGATTTAGCGCCTCCTCCTGATATTCTTAACTTGAAAAATTGTTTCCCCATAACAACTTCCATCGCTTCCTTAACCATGTTTGTTTCAAAAGAAGTCCCTTCCATAACAGCCCTCATCATATCTTTTTTATCATGAATAAAGGAAATTCCTAAAAAACCACCTTTGGCATAATCATCATAATTTGGGGTGCATTGTCCCTGGAAAAAGGGGAAAAAAATTAAACCTTTGCTTCCGACCGGACTGTTTGCTGCCTCCAAATCAATTATTTTATAAACATCCAAACCCAAATTCTTTGCTGAGATATTTTCTATACTGGCAAAATTTTCCTGCCACCATTTTAAAGTAGAGCTTCCAGTCGCCTGTATTCCTTCCATATCCCACTTGCCTGGAATTCCTGAACCTCCAATAATTACAGTTCTCTTTTCATCTTTTTTTATTGATTCAATGTGTGTTACAAGAGCCATACCTGTCCCAAGAATTACTACACCCATTCCTTCTTTTATTATTCCTGCTCCTATTGCAGTACACTGCTGGTCCCCTCCACCTATAGCAATAGACATGCCTTCAGCAAATCCTGTTTTTTCTGCAGCTGATTTGGATATTTTCCCAACCATTCTTGCAGGGGTGCCGACCTCAGGCAGTTTTTCAATTGGAAGATCAATTAGTTTACATAAATCCTTACTCCAGGTTAGATTAGCAACATCAAGCATTCCGCTCATCGTAATTGAAGACGGGTCCGTGGTTAATTCCTCTGCCCCCAATTTCTTTAAAAAATATTCCTGTCCATTAAGGATTTTGTAAGTCTTGTCAAACAGCAATTTTTCATTTTCCATAAACCATTTTATTTTGGCATATGACCACAGGCTGGAAGCAGGTACTCCTGAAATCTTGTAATACTCTTCTTTGGAAATATTTTGCAGTATTTCATCAAGTTCTTTATTGGCCCGTATATCAGACCACACAATAGAATTCATTAATGGTTTTATTTCTTTATCTACTGCGATAAAAGTTCCTCTTTGACTCGAAATACCCAATGATTTTATAGAATTTGCAGAAATTCCAGCTATTGCTATCGCGTCTTTTGAAGCTTCGCAAAGTTTTTCCCACATTATATCAACATTTTGCTCAACCCATCCTGGTCTTGGATACTCACAAGGATATTCCCTATAAGCTTTAGATTTTATTTTTCCTGAATGGCTGACTATAAAAGCTCTTACCCCTGAAGTACCAATATCAAGACTTGCAAAATAAATATCAGACATGCTATTTTCTCCTAAAAATTAATCTATTAAAAATTTATTACACTTTTATAAGTTCTTCAGCTGTTTCTATATCTGTAATTAATATATCAATCACTTTTGAATTTAATGCTGCCTTAATGATTTCTATCTTAGAATTTCCAAAAGATATCCCTATTACATTTTTTATACTTTTTAAATCATCAAATTTAATGGAAATCATCCTGTCATTTATTTCATTAGGAACAAATACTCCGTTTTTATCAATAAAAAGACCGCATATTTCACCAATTATTCCCATAGCTTTAAGCATGTTAATTTTTTCATTATCCAAACCAATAGCTTTAATAAAAGTTACATTTGGGCTTAGGTCTCCAATACCGACTACTGCTATATTTATTTTTTTATAAAGATCCATGATCAGCTTAATTCTGCTTTCATTAATAATCATATCCCTTACTTCTTTTGTGTCGTACAAAGCCGATGAATGTATTAGAAGGTTTTTGCCTCCAATTTTATCTGCAAAAATTTTTGCTATTGCATTAGTACTCATGTCGCTATCAGTTATCCCTAGTCCACCTATTAATGGCAATATCTGAGTTTTATAAGCTCTTTTAAAATCACTTCTTATCAATGTATTATATAAAGTCTTTCCCCAACCTACTCCGATAAATTCAATACTGTCTATTATGCGTTCTATTAATTCACAGAATTTAACGCTTAAATTTTTATATATATCATTTATGTTTTGATTACTGTCAACGATGATGCATTCTTTTATTTTATAAATTTTTTCAATTAACCTTTCCGTTTCATTAAATTCTTCATTTATAACCATGACTTCAATTTTTACTATTTTTCTTTCTCTGGCTTCTTTTAAATATCTGTTAACCTGAGTTCTGGAAAGATTAATCTTTTTTGAAATTTGTTCCTGAGTAGCACCTTCGTTGTAATATAGCTGCGCAATTTTTGAGAGTAAATTATCACTTATTTTTTTCTCAGACATATTTTTTCTTTTTTTAGATTAGCAGAAAGAAAGTTATTAATTTACGACTGTTTATTTTTATTCCATAAAAATAAGTTATTCTTATAAAGCTGCACATATTACCAACCTTGGTAATATGTGCAAATAATACCACAATCTTTTTTTTTGTCAAATAATTTTGGAAATTTTATTGATTTAGTATTGGGATTAAATTATTAACTTGAAATTTTATGGTAGAGCATAAATTATATTGCAAGAATGGCAACTGGAATCAATTGGATGAAGAAAGCCTGCAAAGAGGCGTAAATTCCTGAACCTTAATATAATTTGACCGGATTTTTCACAATTTTATTTCGAAGAATCCAGTGCAATAAAAAGAATAATCCATAGAAAGCGGATAGTAGCTTATCAATCATGGCAGATGAAGAAAGGGTATCCATTAACCAGCGTGTTTTATCAAAAATATACTGCACAGAGAAACCGATCCTGCCTTGCAATAGTTTTAGGTCAGCAGAAACATTTAGACCAATTGAGTTAAAAATGTTTGTGCAGGCACTATAATTGGAGTATTTTGCCTGAAGCAGTCCTTTGGAACATACTCCATGTCAAATACAACCTGGAATGCATGCTTTGCCTCAATTTTATCTTGGAAATAAGATAAATTCTTGTTTAGCCCGCCTTTTGAGGATAATTTTACTTCAACTAAAAACCAGGGTTTTTTATTTTTTGAAACTAAAAAATCTACTTCCCTCTTTTCTTTATCCCTTAAAAACCACAAGCCATACTCTCCAAGTCCATAATCTGTCCAAAAATGGACAGCTTTTAGCAGATGAGATGCTACTAAATTTTCCGCACGGCTTCCCTCTTCATCAACATTTGCCCAATCCCACAGATAAATCTTTGGTTCTTTGAGAAGAGAGCGTGGAATGTTGGCAGACCATGGCTGGATACTGAAACAATAATAAAAGGACTGTAATACTTTAATCCAACGCCGGACTGTGTCAGAAGAGACATTGATTTTTTTTGCAATATTTGAGTAATTGGTAAGCTGCCCTGCCT
>CAYNMO010000253.1:0-2774 GCA_964398155.1 uncultured Actinomycetota bacterium
AAATGATTTTATGTTTTTTTAAAGTATCCTTAAAGCCTTTAATCCTGACATCAACATCAAGGATTTTAGGGCCGACCAAATAAAATATTCTCTCGTGCCCTAAGCTTATCAGATATTCTGTGGCTAAAACTTCGGCATCATAGCTATCAAAATTTATACAATCAAGATCTGGAAAGTTTTCATATTCAACTTCTATGAGTACCAGCGGAATGTTTTTTGAGATGATTTTTTCTATAGTTGTGTCAGGGACCTTTAGGCTCGACAGGATTATCCCATCAATTCTTTTTGATAACAATGCATTTATATACCTGTCACAAATCGCTGAATTGTAGTTCGTGTTGCAGAGCATTGTCGTATAATCCCGCATTTCCAAATAATCAATAACCCCTTTAGAAAGACTTGAGTAGAATGGATTTTCAATATCTCCCAAAATTAGGCCAATAGTTCTGGTTTTTTTTGATTTTAAATTTTTTGCAAAATAATCAGGTTCAAAATTTAGGTCATGGATTATCTTTAATATTTTTTCTTTAGTGGAATTTTTCACATATTTTTCATCATTTAAAACTCTTGAAACAGTTTTTAAAGAAAATCCACTTTCTGCAGCAATATCTTTGATGGTGAGTTTTGGCATTTTTTACTACTAAATATTATAATAATAAAACAATAATGACAATGATGTCTGACAACATTATCATATATTATACTTTAAGTCAATCAGGACATTTTGCTTCATCCAGTTTTTGAATATTCTGCGCCAAATTAAATTTAGATCTGTCTGGTCTGCAATCATATCCTTTGGCCAATATTTTAACTTAAGTCCAGAACCATAATGAAAATTTTTTAATCTTTTTTTTATTTAAGAATCTGCAATTTTTAGTAAATTATACTTTGTGTCAGTAAAAAGCATATTTACAAACTTGGTTGCTGCGCCTCTTGCTGCTACAAATTCATCAAGGCCGCTTACTGTTATTTTTACCTTGCTGGAAATGACTCCCAATGCCCTGAGCTGCACTGTTCTTTTTATTGCTTCTATCATTACATCCCCCGAACCTGCGATGCCACCGCCAATTACAACCAGTTCTGAACCAAATAGATTGAGTGCAGTGGCGATGGCTATTCCTATAAATTCACCCGTCCTGTTGATAATATAATATGCGAATTTATCTCCTTGTTTTGCGGCTTCAGCAATCTCTTCAACAGTCAACATATCAAAATCGCCTGAAACAATGGAGGTAAGAGAAGTTATTATTCCACTTTCAATACCTTCTCTTGCGCGCCTGATGATACCCGGGCCTGATGCAATTGCTTCCAGGCAGCCTTTGTTTCCGCAATTGCACAGTGGACCGTCTTCTGCAACTGTTATATGCCCCAGTTCACCTGCAAGACCTGTACTGCTTCTATAGACCTTGCCATCTATATATATCCCCACTCCGATACCTTTGCCAAGGCTGACAAATAAAAAATTCTCATAGCTTTTTGCAGCGCCAAAATGTTTTTCTGCAATCGCCATGCACCTTACGCTGTCATCCACAAATACCGGCAAACCCGTTTTAGCTTCCATAAAGCTTTTAACCGGAAAGTCATTTAACCCCTCAATATTAGGGCAATAAATACTTTTGCCTTCATTGTAATCAATTACACCGGATATGCTTATACCAATACCAAAAAGGGCCGAATCGTCAATTCCCGCGCTGTTTTTGGCTTTGGAAATCAGTTCAGCAACTTTTTCCGTCAAAAGTGTGCCGTCAGAACTGAATTTGTTTTTCTCTTTAAGCCGGCTGACTACATCTCCGGCAAGATCTGTAATAACGACCCTTATATAATACCCGCCAATGTCAACACCTATTACATGGCCGATCTTTTTATTTATTTCATAAAGTTTGGGCTTTCTTCCACCGGTTGAAAAATTCTCGCCTGACGGGACAATAATTTTGTCTGAAAAATAGAGTTCATTTACCAGCTTTGATATTGTTGTCAGATTTACACCAAGACTCTTTGCCAACCCAAGCTTAGTAGCGGACCCATTATTCCTTATAATATTTAAAATCCGCAGTTTTAAATCTTTTGAAAGACCTTGTTCTTCTGTTATGGTATCTTTGTCCATGCGTTAATTTATCTGATTTCTCAATTTCTAAACTGCCCAATTATATAATTGCTAAGCTATCTCCAGCTTAACTTCTCTAAACCCAAATCTTCAACTCCTCACTTACCCCCAATGCCTAATTTTTCAGCCTTAAATTTTTTAAACTTTTTACTTTTTTAATTTCTCTAGTGCCCTTTTGTGAAAAGACCTTGCCATTTTTATGATTTCTTCATTCTGCTGCGCAGATATTACCGGCTCTTTGTTTTCTGCAAGTATTTTGGCTGCGACTTCATTCGCTGACTGCTGCATGGTCTTGCCTCCCAGAGCCTTCCAGGTGCTCCAGTTATTTCTGTCAGTTATCTGCGGTATCCAGAAATTTTTCCTGACATACTCTGATGTTTCCTTAAAAGTCAGGAAATGCGCACTTTTTGGACCAACCTTTTTTAAAAGATTGACAGAAAGTGAAGCATCGTCAACCTCTATTCCTTTAAGCATCCTGAATGTCGCGCCCATTATTTCATTATCTATAACGCACTGCTCATAGCTTGCCGTAAGCATCATTTCCATCATACCAAAAGAGAGGTGAATGAAATTTGTTCCAGCCAATGCATTGCTTAAAACCTGCATTGCACGCTCATAGCCCGCCTGGGCGTCCGGCAGCTTTGCATCTATTCCTGTGCCGCCCTGGAAA
>CAYNMO010000253.1:2784-3525 GCA_964398155.1 uncultured Actinomycetota bacterium
GGAAAGGCAGCTTGTAGTAGTGCGCAACCTGTGCAGTTGCGCAATGCAGCAGGTTTGTTTCCGGAGCTGCGCCAGCATAACCGCCGGTTGTCATATCCATAAGGCCTGATGCTATGGAATAAATACAAGGGGCGCCTGGTTTGACAAGTTGAGCCAAAACTATTCCGGCAAGTACATTTGCATTCTGTTCAACCAGTGTCCCAGCAATTGGCGCAGGCGTGGTCCCGCCGGGCATGGAATCGACTTCAATATATACAGGAATATTATTGATTGCGCATTCCATTAAAACTTCACTGTTTACTCTTTCGTGCTGAAGCGGGCTGACCATGCATACGACTTCGGTAAACATGGGATTTTTCCTCACTGCATCTTCACTTCCCTGGACAACTGCGGCCATCCTGATTTGGTCCTGGACGCCGTCTGCGCCGGTCTGTGACTGAGAATAATAGTTTCTGGTAGTATAAGGGAACGTCCCTGCAAAAAGCATCCTGTCAACCCCATACTCTTCAAGATCGGAAGGTATTACTATTGCGTGCATTATATGCAAGTGTTCAAGCTTATCGAGAAGAATTGTAAATTTAACAAGATCGTCAAATAGTGCCGGCCTGTGGTTTCCCTCAAGGTCAAGTACATTAAGCGCTGAAGAGCCACCAATGGTATATACCCTCTCCGGATCAACCTTGACGTCTGTGGATTCATTTTTGCCGTATAGTGTAAATACTGAAGGAGCAGTGGATAATG
>CAYNMO010000254.1:0-3489 GCA_964398155.1 uncultured Actinomycetota bacterium
CCGTAAGCCCACTGGTAACCGCTTTCTTCCAGATATCCGCCTGCAGTTGTATTTTTTTGCTGGTGTGGGGGCATGGCAATAAAATCATAGTAATCACAACTTATCATGTCAGTACAGATCCTGTAGTTGTTTCTCTTGCATTCCAAAATACTGCTTATACCCAGATCGGCGAGCTGCTTTCTTAACAAATACATTGTGCTGTGAAAATTGGCATGGGCTTTCTCAAAATCATTGTAATCCGGCCAGACAGCTTCAATTATTACTTCCCATGAAACCGCAACTCCGCACTTATGTACCAGAAAGGCCAGTATTTCCCTGCCCTTGGCATTAGACCATAAAACAAATTTATCCTGCACATAGACTTCAAAACTTCCAAAACATTTAAAAAAAGGTTTCCCTGTTACATTAAGATGCCTGGCAATTTTTTTAATCCGATCAATGGTTTTTGAAAGGCGCCTGTATGTCAGCGGCTTCAGTATATAATCAAGGGCGTGATTTTCAAAAGCCTCAACGGCATAAATGTTGTAAGCTGTAATAAAAACTATCTCAATGTCAGGGTTTAAATTCATGATATCATCGATTATGTCCATACCGTTAACTTCGGGCATTTCTATGTCCAAAAAAACAACATCGACTGAATTGTTCTTAAGGAAATCCATTAAACCTGAAAAAGTATCGAAAAGACCGCATACTTCAAGCTCCCCAGTTTCATCAGCAAGCATTTTAAATCTTTCAAGCGCATGGTATTCGTCGTCAAGAGCTGCAGCTTTAATCATTTTATTTAATTCCCTTCAAGATCTTAAAAGATACTGTAGTCCCGGAACCAGGCTCACTTTTAATATCAAGGCCCTCTCCATAAAGCCTTATCAGGCGGCTGTGTATATTTAAAAGCCCTATACTGCCTTCATTTTTTGTTAAAAGTGAAGGCAGTTTGCTTTTATCAATTCCTACCCCGTTATCTTTTACTTCGACAAATATATAAGATGAATTTTCCTCAATAAACAAGTCAACAACTCCACCTGATTCTTTTTTTGATATTCCGTGGCGCACAGCATTTTCAATAAGCGGCTGAAACAAAAGTATCGGAACTGATGTGTTTTTGTCAGCTTTAATATGCTTTTTAAAACAAATCTTTTCGCCAAAACGTGCTTTTTCAATATTAATATAGTTATTTACATATTCCAGTTCTTTTTCAATCGTTGACATATCATCAATACTGTGAAAAACAAAGCTATGTCTTAAATACATAGCCAGATCAACAATAAGGTTGCCTCCCTTTTTACCATCCTTTTGGGAAATATGCGATATGGCACTTAATGCATTAAATAAAAAATGAGGTTTAATCTGGGCCTGAAGAAATGCCATCTCTGTTGTCCTTATCTGATCTTTTAATTTGTCCGTTTCAACAAGCTTTAAATTGAGTAGTTCCAAATTTATTTGTGTCTGGGCCTGCTGTTTGGACAGGATGTAAGCCATAGCCAGTATAAAGCCCATATTTCCAAATACAATGGCATATGACAAGTCTATTCTGCCTTCACCCAGTATATGGGAAATTTCAATAACAATAGTTGAAACCAGCAGCAGCAATACCAGTAAAAACATTATTGCATTGCCCCGCTTTTTTAATACGGCCCATGAAAGCATGAAAATAGCATAAATAATGTAAAGCACTAATAGTATATAAAAATAACTATTTAGTCTTGAATAAAAAACCGGGGGCGTAAATAGAAGTAAATTAAATATCATGCTTGGTATAAGTAATATCAGGACTGTATTTTTTTTAAACTCTTTGGGATACATGAACATTAAAAACAGTAAAACAAAAGGTAATAAATTATATCCCGTAAAATAATTTAAGAAAACTCCAGCATTTACGGGAGAACCTGGGATAATAAGCCTTAAGGGTATTTCTCCCCATATAGAAGTCCTCAGGGCTATTAAGAGGCATAATATTGCAAAAAATAAAAACTCTGTTTTTTTTCTCCAAAGTAAAAAAATAAAAAGATAAAATATTCCTATGGCAAATGCAAAACCAATGCAGAATATTTGGATAACCATAGTTGTGGCTGCCTTATCCTCAATGTCCTTTAACTCGCCAAAGATTATACCCTCTCTTATGCCGCCGCGTGTGTAATCAAAGTTGGCGACCTGCATTATAATCTCCACTTCGCCTCCGCCATTGTCAGGAAGAAGTGCAACTATATGTTTAAAATCTGATTTGAATGTTGCAGCAGTTTCAGATACTGTGCCCAGCTCAGCGATTAAATCTCCGTTGGCATATAACCTGTATGCATTAACGACATTCCTTATTTTTAATGCAGGCTGTTTAAGACCATCAGGGAAATTAATGACTGCGCGGTATGTCCCGTAACCCATATCAGTATACTTTTTATTGCCGATTTTGTTGTCAGTCCAGCTTCCGGGGACGTTTAAATACATGTCGGGAACGGGCTTGTCGGGTGATAAAAAATCTTCATGGCTTAGCAGTTTATTCCAGTAGAATTCCCAATCGCCATTTAAGCTTATAGTCCCCCCTTTTTTAATAGCATTTCCTGAAAAATCAGCAACACCTTTAGAAAGAGGGCTAACCGCCGGGATTAAAAGAAATAAAATAAAAGATACAAACAAACATAAAAGGACAGAAATTATTGCAATATTTCTGTTTCTTATTTTCTTATCAGCTGGCAGTAATTTTATTTCAGACATAAAAGTTATTATTTAAACAATAAAAATCAATAAAAAGAATTCTATATCAGTTTAAGTTTAATCATAAAACTATCTATTTTTTTTGTTATTGAAATTAAAATTTTATTTTTTTTTATTTCTTTTTTTTGCGCTGCTTTCAGGTTTCTTTCAGGTTCAGTTATTTATAATTTAAAAATCAATATAAAAATTTTTGATTTTTGCCTATTGGCAAATTATATATTGAGCTTAAAACATAATCAAGCCGAGTGTTTGGGATGCATGTTTTTTTGCTAAGGGAATAGCCGGCATTTTAATAATTTTTTTTGGGGAGCAGGGGACAGATTATATGATCAACAGGGTTATAAAGAGATTATTAGTAACTTTTATTCTTGCGTTTGCTTTGGGCATTGGTTTTTTAATAGCTTTTGGCAATCCCGGGGAGCTGCATGCTGACCCTTCAAATTTCACGGTTTTTAATCATAAAATTCTAAAGAATCCGCAAACTGCTACTTTTCAAAACAATACATATACTATGAAAGTTTGGAGCGAACAGACAGGTGACCGTGAGATTACCATGTACTGGAATATAACAGGCCCTATTTCCGGAATCAAGGATTTATACGTAAACAAGTTCACCCAGTGGGATTATACAGAGGAGCAATGGTGGGGATCCTGGTATATGCCAGCCAATGTCGGTGGTGATTTTAAAGTGCAAACCAGAGTATCAGTTCCGGTAACCAGTACCGGTTCTTATGTTTTTAAAAATATTTCCCCTTTCTATCCTGATATCGTAAGCAATGATTT
>CAYNMO010000255.1:0-3475 GCA_964398155.1 uncultured Actinomycetota bacterium
TTTCTTGCCGGATACACCCTGTTTGTTTTATTTGGATTTATTATGATCTGGCTTAGCAAATACAGGATCAGCGCAAATAAAATAGCAGCAATTATATTTGTTCCATTAATTGCTTTCGGAGCTTTTGCTGTAAGACTTCCGATGCAGCCCAAAGCTGCCGGATGGGCTACTTATAACTATTCAGGATATGAGAAAAAACCATACTGGACAATATACAGCCTTATGATGGCATATATAGAAACAAAACCAGAGGGCAGATACATGATCGAGCAGAATCATGATGCTCTCGAAAAACTGGGTACTACTAGAGCCTTTGAGCTTATTCCTTTCTGGACAAAAAGCTCAACAATGGAAGGCCTGCTCGCAGAAGGTGCCTTTACATCACCTTTTCATTTTACGGAACAGGCCCTGATGTCAGAAAAACCCAGCAATGCAATCCCAAGCGTGAAGCAGCCTTCATTAAATGTCCAGACTGGTGTGGAAAACCTTAAAATGATGAATATAAGATATATGATTGCAAGCTCACCAAAAGTACAGGGTGAACTTGACAAGAGTCCGGATGCAAAGCTTATGGCCAAGTTTGATGTTTTTAATTTTTATGAAATAAATATCACAAATAAATATGTTGAAGTGTTAAAAAATATTCCCGTAAAGGTAAAAACAGAGAAGTGGTATGATACAATTTTGCCGTGGTTTAAAAATTATGATACCGACAGGTCTTTTATTATCTGGGACCAGGGCGAAAAAGGACTGGAGAGCTATAAAGAAATATTGCCCGATAAAGTATTAAACATTATCAAAACTCCAAATAAAACTGACGGAGAAGTCATTGAAGAAAATGTTGAAAATGAGAAAATTACTTTTAAAACAACTGCAATAGGTATTCCGCATATAATAAAGATATCATATTTCCCCAACTGGAAAGCAGTAGGGGCAGACGGTCCATACGCCATTTCACCTTCATTTATGATGGTAATCCCAAGGCAGGAAAATGTAACTTTATATTACGGCTCAACAAAAGAGGATGTCATTGCCAGAACCATCACTCAGGCTGCATGGATATTTCTACTGGCGCTCCTGATAGCAGAAGTAACAAAATATATTATCCTGTTTAAGAAGAAAAACAAGAAATAAAGTATCATGTCTGCCTGTCGGAAAAGCAAGGTTATGGAGTTGCTGCCTTTATTTTAAATCATAACTTCCAAGTGATATTTGCCGATATTCCGGATATTATTGCGTGCTTTTTTGCCAACGTGCCTTCCAGACCTGATGCCTTTTTTAATACTATTTCATTCTTTTTTTGTCCTTTTGATTTACCCTGGTTTTATTTAAAGCGCGGATAAATCGGGTGGCTAAATGTTTTTGAGTCTTTCCCTGATTTCCCTGTATTTTATAATAGGACCATCAGCCTTTATCAGTTTTTCACCCATTTTTAATTCTGATTTTTTGGGTATCTGGGTGATTACAACCTTTCTGTCCTGCATTAAAATTATATTGTCAAAAATCCGCATAATGAAGTTAAATAACTGCCTGAGAACCGGTATCCTTATAAAGTTCTGATAACTCCTTAAATATAAGATTGTGTTGTCTTCATCAACCGGCGTAAAAGAAATAAATACTCTTAAGTTTTTGCTTATCCAGTTCTGCCAGATATTAGGGAATTTGAATTCAAGATGAAACCTGTTCTCGTCAGGAACAGGCAGCTTGTCGGCGTCAAGCGGAATCTGACTCTTTTCCTTTTCATTATATGGCCAGACAAATAACTCATTGCCGCTAATTTTGATTATGGGACCGTTTACAACTGTATCGTTTCCGCTGCCGATTGTAGTAGAATGCACAAAGGGCAAGTGCGCCACATCAAGCTGGTTTTCAATGCATCTTGTGTAATGCATTGGCCAGGGGCTTACAGTGGTGATATAGGAAAATGACTGGTCGATGTTCTTAAAAAAGGGAAGCTCCGGAAGATTATCAGTTTTATCACCCCAGAATATCCAGATAAAATCATTTGATTCTTTTGTGGTATAGGAATCCGCTTTGTAATAATCAGCAACAGCCTGAGCTTTACCATTTGCAGGTATTAGGACGACTTTACCATGAGTATCATATTGGAGGCCATGAAAAGGGCACTGCAGATTGTCTTTTATGATTTTGCCGGCAGAGAGGGAAGCGCCGCGGTGCACACACTTATTGGCTATGCAGGCTATCTCATTATTGCCGGTCCGCCATAATGCCAGATTTTCACCAAGGCGCCTGACACCTGTAACCTTTCCTTTTTTTACATTTTTTGATTCAAGGATTGCATACCAATGATTTCTAATCATTTTGCCTCTCTCTGATATTGTTCATGCAAAAAAATACTCTTATTCTGCTGTATTAAATTTTTATTTTTTTTGCTTATTTGGCTAATTTACTTTTTCTCTTTTCGGGCAAAATTATTATTAACCAGTATATTGTGCCAATTAGAACTGCGCCTCCTATGATATTGCCAATAGTAACAGATAACAGGTTTCCAAGCATTCCATAAACTGTAAGGTGGCTTAAATTTAAATCAGGGGACATTTTTGCGACTGCGTCAAGAATCTGAGGATTTCTTTTAAGGATTATTCCAAATGGCAGATAAAACATATTAGCTATACTATGTTCAAATCCCAGGGCTATGAAAGTAGTTATAGGAAAAATTATTGCTGCAATCTTGCCTACAATCTGCCTTGAGCCAAAACACATCCAAACAGCCAGACAGACCAGAACATTACAAAGGATCCCTCTTGTAAGCCCCTCAGTAAAAGTCAGGTTAACTTTTCCGGCGGCAATAATAACGGCTTTGGCACCGTATCCGAATGAACCTGTCTTCCAGATGTTAGAGTAAAACATCAGTGCCACAACTGATATGGAGCCAATGAAATTCCCGACATAAACAATACCCCAGTTTTTTAAAAGTTGGCTCATTCTTACCACTCTGGAAAAGAGCCCCATTACCAAAAGGTTATTTCCTGTAAAAAGTTCTGCACCCGCAACGACTACCAGAATAAGCCCAATACAAAACACAAGTCCGCCAATTAATCTTGTAATTCCAGATGGAAGAGTAGAATCAAAAGTAACCATAATATAAAATATGCAACCCATTGCAATGAAGCTGCCAGCCAGAACTGACAGCAAAAATAAACTTAAAAAATTTAGATTTGCTTTCTTTACGCCAGCTGCCTCTACTCGTTTTGCGATATTTGCAGGAGCATAATCATCAAAATTAACATCATTGTCCGACAAGATGCCACCTCCGGTATTATTTATTAAAAATTATTTTAAAATTCAACATTTAAAAAAAATTTTAGTGTGATTTAATTATTAACTGTTCTTTCTGTTTAAACTAAATAGGGTCAGTTTAAAACGAATCTATGACTTGATATAATATGTTTTAACGCCGTGAAGCTGAATTTTTTTTTTTTTTTTTACTAAAGATAATCAATATTCAATATTT
>CAYNMO010000256.1:0-3419 GCA_964398155.1 uncultured Actinomycetota bacterium
TATTTTTTCCATGGAAATAAAATAACAGAAATATTGATTTTTTAAAATAGCAGTGCTACTATTGCAAAAAAAGTAGCACTTATTCGTTAAACAAAGATTGCTGCTATTTTTTTTGATCAAAAATATTTAATTTGTTCCTGTTAAACATTTGGCTTATAAAGACAGATTGACAATATTTTTACGGCGGAGATTTAATAAAAATTTCTAAAATAATTATTACTAATGAGCCGATTAACAGAAAGATGCTCAAATGCATATACCTGACGGATTTATTGATTTAAAAACTGCAATAACGACCGGAGTGCTTTCAACAGGCGGATTGGCAGTCTCAATTTTCAATGTCAAAAAAATTTTTAAAGCAAAGGTAATTGCGATGATGGGCGTAATGGCGGCCCTGATATTTGCCCTCCAGATGATAAATTTTACAATACCCGGAGGTACCTCGGGCCATCTTCTTGGCGGGGCCCTTGCAGCTATTGTTCTGGGTCCGTTTGCCGGCTCAATTGTCCTTACTGTGGTTCTTATTGTCCAGGCATTTATATTTATGGATGGGGGAATCGTTGCATTAAGCAGTAATGTTTTTAACATGGCAATATGCGGAGTTTTATGCGCATATATAATTTATTATCTTTTTAAAAAAATATCCTCAAAGAGGTGGCTATTTTATATATCAGTGGCAGCAGCTTCATGGCTTTCGGTCGTTTTCGCCTCTTTTCTGACAGCAATTGAGCTTGGCATATCCGGGACATATGATATGGGTGTTACAATCAAAGCAATGCTTGTGGTTTATGCAGTAATTGGCATTGGCGAAGCTGTGATAACGACAGCAATAGTGGCATTTATCGACAGAATCAGGCCGGATATTATTATTACCAGGGAAATTTAATGAAAAATACATGTTTGGTGTTTGAAAGGAAAATCAGGTGAAAAAAGGTGAAAGGGGAATACTGGGGTTTGTTGTTGCAGGCATAGTTGTCTCCCTGACAGCTGCAATATTTATTTCTCCGTTTGCATCAGCTTTTCCTGATGGCCTGGAAAAGGCAGCGGAAGGTTTCGGTTTTATAAACAAGGCTGAAACAGTTGTTGATAAAAGTTTTTTTATTATCCCTGACTACTCTTTTGCATATATTCCCGTTGAAAAATGGCAGGGTCCGATTGCAGGACTTCTGGGAGTCCTTATAATCCTGGTATTTTTCGGCATTGTTTATTTGATTTATCGGGCAGCAACCAGGAAACGAAGACAGGTACCAGAAATCAGTTAGCTCCCGCTTATTAGTCAGCCAAAATCGAATGGTCCAAAAGAATTTCTGATCAGGAAAATAGGATTGTTTTTAAAATAATGAATTATTCAGCATGAACGAATTAGTTAATCAATTCAAAGGAAGATAAAGTTTTTTTGAAAGTTTTAAATACGTCAAAGGTTTTTGGTCCGGATATCCGATCCAAATTAATAATTTCACTGATTACTGCAGTATTTGTCATCAGCACCACAAAGGGTAATTATATGATATTGCTGATGTACCTGGCTCCGGTGATTGCCGCCATTTTTATATTCAGGCCGCGACTTCTGCTATTAATAAAAAGGATTCTTTTGCTGTTTTTATTTCCACTTTCAATTTCCATTTTTATTCCTTTTACGAACAGGGGTAATATTGTTTACAGTCTGGACATGAATTTATTAACCCTTAATATTACTGACAGCGGCATTATGGTTTTCTTTACAGTTATTATAAAATCTTTTCTTACAATACTTATTTTTGCATCTCTTGTTATATCAACAAAAGACACAGAACTTATTGGAGGATTGAGAAAAATCGGCATGCCCAGAATAATGGTGTCGATAATATTTTTGATGTACCGGTACCTTTTTCTGATAAGAGATGAAGCAAAGGCGGGACAGTTAGCAATAAGCAGCAGGGTTTTTCAAAAGTCCTATCACAATGTAAATAAAAGGCTTGCATATATGGCAGGAAGCCTGTTAATCAAATCTCTGGACAGGGGTGAAAATATCTACAAATCGATGGAATCAAGAGGTTTCGACGGAGAATTTCATGAAGTAAATAATTACGAAAAAGACGGGAAAAAAAATAATTTACTCGGCTGGTTACTTGTGGCAGTACTCGCAATTGTGCTTGCTGTAATTAAATATATTGAGCTTGCCAAATTACTGAATTAGTTATTAGTGGATGTCTTGGTTTTTAAGGGTTCGTTTGGTAATATCTCAATTTTAATTAAATATTTTATTTATTCCTCACTTTTTAATAAATAAATTTTAATATCATATTTTTAAAATTTTTTTAGGTCTTTAACTATGTGCCGATTATTATCATCAAACTGATTAAAAAATATGTCCGATAAACCTTTAATAGAAATAAACTCTCTAAAATATAAATACCTTTCATCAAAAAGGCTAAATGAAAAAAGCGAATCCCATACAGTATTTAAGCCTGTCTTAAAAGGCATAAGTTTAAATATTTTCAAAGGGGAGATGGTGTCAATAATAGGGCCAAACGGGGCAGGAAAATCAACACTTCTTTTAAATATCGCGGGGCTTCTTGAATTCAGATACAGAGAGGGAAATATAAGCATTGCAGGCTTGGAAGTGAACGAAAAAAGCATTTATGAATTGAGGGAGAAAATAGGATTTGTTTTCCAGGACCCCAATAACCAGCTTTTTTCAACAACAGTCTTTGACGACGTCGCGTTCGGCCTTGTTAATTTTCTTGTAAAGAAAAAAGACCCCAGGGTAAAGGACATCTCTTTTGTCAGGGAGCGTGTAAGGGAAAGCCTTTTAAAAGTGGGCCTGAAGGATGTGGAAAATGAAGTGCCATATTTTTTAAGTTTCGGCGAGAAAAAGCTTGCTGCACTTGCAACGGTCCTTTCTTATGAGCCTGAAATTTTTATTCTTGATGAGCCTTCAAGCAACCTTGACCCGAAACACAGGAATGATTTTATAAATCTTCTTAAAAAAATGGACAGAACCATAATAATTGCAACTCATGACCTGGATATGGCATATGATTTATCGGGCAGGGCAGTGGTAATAAACAATGGTATTGTGGCATTTGACGGTCCGGTTAGTGAGGTCCTTGAAAACAGGGAGCTTCTTGAAGCAAACGGTCTGATGCTTCCATTGTCGACCAGAAGATCTGAAGGCAGTGATTAGCTGGCAGGGGTGGCTGCAAAATGGCTCTCCCAAGGATATGCAAAATTGCTCAGCCACAACATTTGACAATATCTTATATAAACACAGGATTTGCAAAAATTCCAGTATCCGGATAAATATCAGCCCTGAATTCCAGTATCCGGATAAATATCAGCCCTGAATTCCAGTATCCGGATAAATATCAGCCCTGAATTCCAGATCCGGATAAATGATAGTCGCCAACTCCAATATCCAAATACTTTTAAAGCAGAAA
>CAYNMO010000257.1:0-3391 GCA_964398155.1 uncultured Actinomycetota bacterium
GTTCCTGTCAGGACCTGGAGACATTACGTGGACTGGCGTACCATATGGAAGCTATATAATCAGGGAAACCTCAAAACCTGCAAGCTTTAAACAGCTTGCTGATATATCTGTAACAATAGATGGGCTCGATGCTGACGGCACATATGAATACAGTGCAGCCAACCAGAGGGATGTTGGAATATTAGGTATTATTAAATATGTTAATGGTACCGTTCCACCTAATTCATCAGTATTTACCATAAACTGGAGTGCAAATAATGGAGATAGCGGTATATTAATCTTGAATACAGTTAATGGTTGGGCCATAAGTAATTTTGTTGTAAAAAGTGGTATAACATATACATTTACTGAAGCCCCAGGTTCCTTTGGTTTTATAAAGATTATAAAAGACGGTGTAGAATATGGAAATAGCCTTATATTCACCGCAGTTACAGGCGACAATAATTCAATAGCTTTTTATAATGCTTCAGGCTCCATAACAGTTACTAAAAGGGATGTAGTAGATAAAACGGTTCTTGAAGGAGCAGTGTTCGGATTGTTTACAAATGAAGAATGCACCGATCCGGCAGAAGATGCAGCTGGTGGCGCTGTACTAAACCAGACATCCGGTTCTGATGGTAAAGCAATATTTACGAACTTGCTGCCTCGAATATATTGGGTCAAAGAGCTTACTCCTCCAACAGGATATGGTCTTGCAGATCCAATTATGGTAGTGCTTGGAGCACCTATTGGCGGCATTGAAGCTGCTGCAATTGAACAGGATGTATTGCCAATAATTGGACGCATTATTTATCCTATAACTGCCTCAATAAACTACGATGACCCAAGACTTGACGGGTTCCTAAGGATAAGAAAAGTTGATTCTGTTACAGGTATTCCAGTACCCGGTGCTACCTATGTAGTCATCGGAGGCGCACCTACAGGCTCGGTTTTATACAGGGCAGTTACAGGACCTGACGGATATATTACATTGACAGGATTTGTATGGGGATATCCATATTATGTCAGGGAAGAAGTAGCTCCAGCAGGATATGCTCTTGATCCAAATACTTACGGTCCTGCGATATTTGGTCCCACAGCTCTATCATATAACTTTGCAGTATCAAATGACCCGACAGGTGGCGGCGGTGGCGATCTAACAGTTGCCGGACTTACTGAAGGCGGTATCCAGGTGCTCGCATTTACAGGTATAGATCCGATTATACCTATATCCGGAGGATCAGCAGCTATGGCCGGTATAGCAATGCTTGTTGCTTCACTGAGAAGAAGGAGCAATTATCTTGCAAAGCATTTGTTAAAAAAGAAAGATAAAAAAATAGTATAAATATCATAATTTGGAGCAGAACTTATATAAACAAAGATGTAGCCTGGAGAAATCCGGGCTACATCTCATTACTAATGGATAGCAATGGATAGGGTCGATATCTTAATCTCATATAAAGTTATAAAAAGATATAAACTGTGCTTAAAAGTGCTTAAAAATTATAATTATTTTTAAAAAATATATTATATAACTTTCATAAATTTCTTGACAACGGTATGACATAAGTATAAAATTAGTTCATCTTGATTAATAATACAAAATAATCAAATAACTAAATAAAATAAGTAAAGATAAATAAAATAAGTAAAGGAAGATAGTATAAGCAAACAAAGTAACTGAACGGGCAAAAAAATTAATCGTATTTAGAGGCTTTGAATCTTTTCTCAAATTTGGACGCTTAAGAAAAGAGGAGCCAATAGCGTAACCGACTATTTATAGTCGGTTTTTGTGTTTTCATGAGGAAAATTAGAAAGAAAATGTCTTATAAAAACAAAATTTAAAATATAACTTTCAATTAATTGAATAACTATAATAAGGGGGCATCGGGATGAGGTTTTTAACAAGCAAAACAAAGACAAGATTGGTAGCATGGTTTATTCTCTTTGCAACAATTATGTGGTTTTTACCACTGAATCTTGTATTTGCTGAGGACTCCGGCACGCCCCCGGATGGCAGCAGTACGCCTGAGGCAACCAGCAGCCAGACTGTTGATACTAGTGCAGCCTCTGCAACAGAAACGGCAGTGACAACGGAAACAACGAGTGGGGTAACTACTGAAACAACTACCCCTGATCCGGCTGAAACCACCGGCGACGGAACTACTGAAACAACTACGCCGGAAACAACGGTAGAGACAGATCCCAATACTGTAAAAGATGTCAACCTTATTCTTGAAGTGATATTACCGGCCGTTGAACTAAATGCTGGCACTTCTTTCAAATACATAATTAAATTAACCAACACAGGTACATCTGATGCTGACAATGTTTCAATTCAGTCCCAGCTTCCCGAAAATATTTCATGTATTTTAAGCCCCTATGGAAGATTTGATGAATTAACAAATACCATTTCCTGGAATATCAGCAAGTTTGCAGCTGGGGAGTCAGTTACACTTGAAGCTGAAGCAGGCATTTCAACTATTATTGCAGACGGTTTAGTAAAGACTATTAAGACTACCGTAAACTATGAGGGTCTTGTAAATCCGGGCAGTATTTTATCAGATTTTACTATAAAAAATTCAGATTACACAGTTAGCGCTCAATCAGGCTCAGCAGAAGGCGGAGTGGAACCGGGCACGGATACCGGCGATACTGCCGGCACAACAGAAACGGTTGAAACTACTGAAGAACCAGTTACAACCGAGACTGCTGAAACTACATTAGAAACAGCAGAAACAACTTTGGAATCAACAACCGAAGAGTCAGTAAGCGGGGACTCAACTGAAACGTCTGACACAACGGCTACCAGTGACACTACCCTAAACACGGGAACTGATGCCGACCTCCTGACTACACCGGCAGTAGCAAATCCTCTTGTAATAACAATGAGCGATAATCCTGATCCGGTAGGCCCTGGACAAAGCGTTACTTATACCATTAATTATACAAACTCAGGAACGCTGCCTTTAACCGGAGTTATTATTACAGATTTTCTGCCTGCAACTTCTATTTTTGTTTCTGCTGACAATGGCGGAATTCAGATGGGTGCAGGTTCAGCAATGTGGACAATTGGCAATCTTGACGCCGGACAGTCCGGTACAGTAAAAATAGTGGTACATATACCGCAGGATTCAGCCGATGGTTCACTTTTTATGAATACTGCAATTATAGATTCTTTGGAAACTGAAGCAGTCACTGTCACTGAAACTACAACTGACCCCACGATATACGGCTCCCAGACATTTTTTGTATTTGGAGATGCAGTGGATGTCCTTGATTTACTTTCAGGAGGAACTTCTCCTGCATATACAGTAACCGAGAGTTCAGGTATTCACAGCATTCTTTCTATTTCAAACGGCGCTTCCGGGACTGTTACCGGATACCTGGTTAATAAAGCTTTGCTTGATAC
>CAYNMO010000258.1:0-3389 GCA_964398155.1 uncultured Actinomycetota bacterium
ATCCCTTATTGTTATTTCCCCGCGGCCTTCAATGTTAGGAAGTCTGCTTTCAAGCCTCACCGCATTTTCATGATTGATATTTATCTCAAAAGTATCTTCAATGGTTATTATTCTCTCGTTTTGAGGGATAAAATTTGAAATAATATTTAAGACAGTTGTTTTACCTGTGGAAGTGGCGCCAGAAACCACAATATTTGCTTTCCTCTCGACACATGTTTTTATGAAGCAGGATACTTTTTGATCCATCATGCCTTCCTTAATAAGATCTTCAATATCTATAAGCTTTTTTTTAAATTTTCTTATTGATACAGCGACATCATTTAGAGCAACAGGACTTATAACCACATTAAGCCTGGATCCGTCTTTAAGTCTGGCGTCTGCCATTGGACAGCTTTCATCTATCCTTAGCCCAAGAGGACTCAGTATTTTTTCAACAAAATTTTTTACATGTATATTGCTGTTAAAATTTGTATCTGATTTTTGTATCAGTCCTGACTTTTCAACAAATATTTCGTCAAAGTTATTTATCATAATCTCTGTAATTTCTTCATTTCCCATCAATTCACTTATCGGTCCATATCCAAAACTTTCTTCAATAATCTGGTTTAAAATATACTGAAAGTCCTTTGGAGAAAGCATTATTTTTTCTGTTTCAATAATTTCAAGAAGTGTTTTTTCTATAACACGCAGTTTTGTTTTTTCACCTGCAAATTCAAGATTATAAATATCGACTTTGGCTGCTAATTTTTTATATAAAGTTTCAAATATCTCAGTATTGTTCATTTTTTTTATTTTTTGGCGTGCATATATTTTTTTAAAAATAACTCAGCATAATTCTTTCATTAAATTGTCGCTTATGGCGGCCAGATCTCTTGTAATTTTAAGATTATATTTAAAAATGCATGCCGGTCCTTTTTCGAGATAAAGCTGTTCTATGTCCCTGTCAAAGGGCAGAAAATACTCAACCGGATACTTAAGAACTGTATTTAGCATTGAAAAGGATACCGAAGGTTTTATATTGTATTTATTTATTATCAGCTTGGGGCCAAGATATTCCATGATGCCCTGCAGCTGATTTATTAATATGTTTAAATTGCTTAAAGATATCAGATCAGGCAGGCTCACCAGCAGCAGCCTGTCAATGTGCTCATAAATGCTGTTTTCGTTATTGTTTAAACCAAAAACCGAAGGCTCATCAATTAATATGACATCGAAATGTTTTTTTAGTAAGGAAAGTATCCCTGTAAAGTTTTTAAAAGTAACTGTTTTAAGATTATCAAAATATAGAGGTGGAAAAATAAAATTAAGACTGCTGCCAAAATTAACTACTATTTTTTTTAGCAGGGCGTCGTCAGCTTCTCCTGACATATTTTTAATATCGTAGAGGGATCTGATGTTTTTATCCTGAGCTCTGTAAATAATTCTTGAATCTGTTTTGCCTATATTAAAATCAACAATAAGTATGTTTTTATCAGTATTGGCTGCAAGGTAACTGCCTATGCAATTAGTAATAAAGCTTTGTCCGCAGCCCCCTTTGCTTCCTGCTATTAAAATTATTTTTCCTTCATCCTTTTTCATTTTATTAATCTCTGCCTCTGGTTTTTTAATATTAAATTTGCTAAAAAATATTCTTACTTTGATTTTTTACTTTAAAGGACTGTTCTCATATCCATTGGATAAATTGCCTTCCCCAGTTACTTTTGAAGAGCAAATTGCAATGTTTAAATTGCCCTTTTCGATAGCAGCAAAAACTGTTTTTATTTCTTCTTCACCAAGATAAAAGGTAAGGTAGAGCGTCCTGCTTTCCCCTGTTAAAACACTGCCTGAATTTAAAATAGATAATCCAGAATTTTCCTGTCCGGTCTTACTCTCCTGGCTCTGCGGACTGGAAATTATTATTATTTCCTTATTGCTTAAAACAATTTCAGACTTTAAGTTACTGGTGTCTTTTTCATAATAAGTAGAAATAACGTCAATTTTGTCTCCTATATTTATAAGAGAAATATCCCCCCAGTATGTAATGGGTATAGTTGCTGCCTTTTTAAATAAAGGTATATAAGCTGAAAAATTCAGGTTATTATTTTTTGATTTGTCAATGCCGACAATCTTTTCCCCGGGGATAATCTCGCCTTTCAAAATTGTATCTTTTGCCTGCCTGCCTACTATTTCATTTTCATCTGAAATAAAATTACTGATAAAAATATTTTTTGATATTTTCTGCTTTCCAATCATTTCAATTTTTATTTCTTCGCCTTTTACGATTTCTTCTTTTGCAATAAGCACTTCATTTGAGGATCCGTCTGCTGCCGAAGACAACTTTAGTGTTGAAATGTAAAAATAAATAAAAATGCTTCCGACTATCGCTATTACAATAAATATGATGGATATAAATTTTTGCCTGAAGACAAGTGATGCTCTGTTCATGTTTATATTTATATAATTATGCTAATGTGTATTTATATAAATAGCATAATATCACAAGTATTTATTTATGTAAATGCATAAATAGAAATAAATTATTTATTTTTTTTAATTTTTAAATGTTATTTTTTTGAAAAAAGATGGCGGTATGGGAGGTTATGTAGTTGATCAGACAAGGCTTTTTGAAAGTGAAGTTAATCTTTATGTAAGTTTGCTAAATAACGTGGATATGATATGTAATTTTGAAAAACAGTTTTTTGAAAAATCTAAACAATTTCGAGCCTGTCCCCTGCTTTTAGAGAGAAATCTTTTATTGTCAGCTCCGGAAATTCAATTACGCAGCAGGCGCCTTTTATCAGCGGGGTCATTCTGAATTGCCTGAAACTTTCATATGTCTTTATTATCTCATTATTTTTATCAAGAAAAATAACATCAATCTTATATCTCATCCAGAATGAATGGATGCTGTTACAGTCCCTTATTGCAAACCCCTGTCCCTTTTTTATATTTTTAAAGACAAGCCCAAAAAGCCTGTCCAAAAAACCTTCAGCAAATCTTAATTCACCACAAATCTGCAGTGATTCTTGAGGAATTTTGTCAGAATATATTATTTTATATAGTTTCATATGTACAAAAAATATTACGGCCTGCTAATTTATTATTATTAAATTATATATTTTATATATCATAATTTATAGGGAAAACTGAGGCAGAAATACGAAAAGTGCTTTGATTTTATGGTAAACAGTATAGTGGCTGCTGACTGCCCGGGAATAATCAATTTCGGGATTAATGGTCGGGATGGAGAGATTCGAACTCTCGACCTCAGCGTCCCGAACGCTGCGCGCTAACCGGGCTGCGCTACATCCCGACATACTGCTTAAATTTCAAGTAATCATTGTAGCTATATTTTTATTTCAATACAAACTCTTTTTATTTTTATCTTAAACTTTCAAATATTGCTTCTG
>CAYNMO010000259.1:0-3371 GCA_964398155.1 uncultured Actinomycetota bacterium
AAAATATGAAATGGAAGCAGCCAGGCAAAATTAAAGGCCCACACATTGAGAATTTTTATTTTTTTGCTTATCGATATAATTGAAGCTGTCAGGAAAGTATTAATGAAAAAGAAGATAGTACCTGCTAAGAATATTATACCGATGTGTTTTGGCAAAAAAATATTTTCTAGTTTTCTGTCATACATCAGCTCGAATACCAGGCTGGAAACGCCAATCGAAATCATGTACTGTCCGCTGTTGAAGATGTGTTTATAATACGGAGCTTTTTTAAATATATCCCTAATACTTATCGAGGAAACTAATGTTACTATTATGGCTGTTGAGGGTCCAAATTATATTAAAGAAGCAAGCGATATCCCAAAGTTAACTGATACAAACCCTGTTTTTGGGAGCGGTATCGAAAAATTATCAGCGGCAAATATCAAGATACCAAACAACACCACTCCCAAAACAGATATATTCCTAAATCTTAAAATCAAATAACACGAGAGAGATACACCTATAAAGAATATGGTGAAAATATAAACCAGCATTGATCTTTTAGGAGTATCTGCCACACATATCCTTTTTTTTAAAATAAGGGTAATTATATCAAATAAACATTAAATAATTAATAAATATTATTTTATAAAATAATATTTTTAATTATTATGTTTCTACCATCTTACTGTTGAGCCAAGACCAATCATTGAAAACATTTGTTTTAAAAATCTAGCCATTTCTACACCCCTTTCGATGCTCTTTGTCAAAATTCCAACTTTGTTATATCAAAATTTTAGTGGCTATATCGCGTCAACAATTTTTTTATTAAATACAAAAAACTATAAATAGACCAAGAATCATTGTGATTGAAAAGACAGGCCGTGAAAGTTATTTGGTAAATCAATAATTATAAAGTTATAAAACTCTTTTATTAGCTCTATTGGCCTGATTAGCAAATCCGAATATGATTTATTGGTAATTATGGCGGTAATAATTTCTATTATATTTTTCTTAAGATTAGAATTTTGATTAAATACAAAATTAGGGTTAGATTGTTTAATATATTTATTTAAATTGCATAAAAATATTGTCGTTCTGGGGTTTTTTACTGAATAATTAGTTATTTCGTAAAGAATTTTAAGAGGATTATTGACTATAATACAACCTGGTATATATTCTTCCAGATAGTGTTTAATATATTTTTCTTTCCCAACAACAACTAAATCCAGATTCTGAGTCTTATATTTACTAGTCCTATTAGTTTTTTCACTATTTTTACTAATTAATAATATTATTTTCAATTTAATTGAGTATTAATAATTTATTAATTTTTATTTAGTTAAAATAGCTTGCTATGTTTTGAACTATGTTTTATGGCTGCATTTGTTTTTACTTCTGCTAATTTATTTTTTTATGATACATATATCATTAATATATGTCAATTATCTTATTAAATATTCATAATTTTATAATAAAAAATTATTTTCTATATCAATTTATCTATATTTCGACACATACCACTGAGAGCTATATCTGCACACCGTTGGAGAGTTTTATCCTGGAAGACAGGCATGAGGACGGAGTTACTGCTTTTTAATAAGACCATTTTAAGCGATCGGTCACAAGGAACTATTTAGCTACTGGTGAACGACTCAGTTTTTAATGAATTATTTATTTTAAAGCAGGGATTGTTAGTTTTTTATAAGTTTGATCTGTTAAGTTTTTTCCAGGCTTTACTTCAATTGGTATTATCAAATTGTCTTTTTATTTCACAAAGTCACTCCAAGCAGTATTATCTGACTGCTCCCTTATATAGTTTATCCGCTCCTGTGAAAAAAATGCCATGACTATATATCTTGCAAGATTCTCCATATACCCATGAAATCCTTGCAAGTTCTTTAAGTAGAGCTCTATAAAACAGAAAATAAATCCTTATTATTTTAGGTATAGAAAACACAAAGTGGCTTGAGGAACATTTTTTAATACGCTTGAGCAGGCCCACTTCCCAAACTCTAAAATTTTTTGATAATGCCGTCAGCAGATTAAAAAAAAGATGAATATAAATGCATTGAGCTGATTTAATAAGAACCATAGATTGTTTTATTTTCTTCTCATAAAGAAGTCTGCTACCGTACCCAGCAGAAATAATTGCGCCACGATTATAAGTTTTATTGATGAACGAATCATTTTTCTGGCCTTTTTAAAGAGGTAATTTAATATAAAAAGTGGTGCCTTTACTTTCTTCAGAGTCAAACCAGACTTTTCCATTGTGGGCTTCGACAATTGCTTTTACAATATAAAGACCTAAGCCGGTCCCATCCGTTTCAGACAGAATCGCATTATCCGCCCTGAAAAATTTTTCAAATAGCCTTTTTTGCTGTTCTTGTGGTATACCTATTCCGTTATCTCTTACAAAAAAAACTACTTCCGATTCATTCTTTACACAGCTTACTTCAATTCTGCCGTCCTGTTTTGAGTATTTTATGGCATTGTCGATAAGATTAGTGATAACATGAATGACTTTACTGACATCAATATCAATCATCAATTCAGTCAGAGTCTCTTTACTCTTTTCAATCAGGATATTCTTTTTCCTGGCGTTTTCATTTAAATCCTCAAGAATAGCGTTTAAAAGAGCTATAATATCAGTCCTTTCCTTTCGTACATCGAATTTTCTTCCTGTCTCTATATGCGATACATCAAGAAGCTCATTGATGAGTTTTATCATTCTATTTGTGCTGTCATGAGCACTTTGCGCAAATTCTGTCTGCTCTTCATTTAATCCGCCACGAAGTAATAATTCGGTCATCCATTTAATTCCGGTTAAAGGTGTTTTAAGCTGATGGGAAGCCACGGAGACAAATTCTGTTTTCATTTTATCTATTTCACGGTCTTTTGTTGTATCCCGAAATACAACTACACATCCGGTAACATGTCCTTTTTCGTTTGTCAACGGGGCAGTGCTTGCTGAAACAGGAACGTTCCCCCTTTTTTTAGTGACAAGCAGTTTATGATTATTCATTTCTCGGATTTTTTTGGTTTTTATCGCATCTTTTATAAATTTGTCATCAATCTTTTTAGGGTCCGTCTCATAAATAAATTTTAGAACTTCGTAATATTTCTTTCCTAAAACCTCTTTTTCTGAAAACCCTGATATCTGGGCTGCTTTTGGATTAAACAGTGTAATTTTCAGATCTCTGTCAACAACAAAGACGCCATCACCAATACCTTTGATAATTGTTTCTATTTGATTTCTTTCTTTTCTGAGCTGTGACGCTTTTTCCTCAAGCAAGTCTTTACTTATCTTTAATTCTATATGCGTATTCACCCTGGCCTTGATGATAACTGAGCTGAAGGGCTTTGTTATATAATCAATAGCGCCCAAATTA
>CAYNMO010000260.1:0-3369 GCA_964398155.1 uncultured Actinomycetota bacterium
AAAGAAGAAACGCTGAGGGCGTTTTTAAATAATGAAGAGTGGATTAATATCTGTACTTTATTTAATGTTACTCCGTAAGGTTGTAGGTTAAGGGATAGGGATTTTAGAGATTTTGGGATTTTAGAATCAGGCTCCGGGAATGTGGGGGCCTGATTTTTTTTTGGGGAGGTTGGTTGTTGTGTTTAAGGGGGGATTTTACAGTTTCCTTGAGATTTTTAAACAGCTGCCTGGGCTCTTTTGGTGGCCCCGCAACTATTCAAAAATCGGTGTGAGTAGGGTGGGTTATTGTTCTTTCCCATACCGCCTATTGCAACCTTTGGAATAATTCCTTCATTCTGCTCATCTTCGCCTATTAAGTGCATGTTTACTTCCTGCTTGTTCTCAAGTTTTTTTACAGGCATACCCTCTCTTATCCAACGATTAAAAGTCTCGTTCCATGAATCAATACTTAACATAAAGGAGCCGTCTTTGAGCTCAAAAGCATATATTTTTTAAATCTTTCAAGTGAAGTCATTTTTGGCTCTATTTTTATTTCCCTTAATTTGTAGATTATCTAAAGTTAATACTGTTTTTTTAAACTTCTATTAATATAAAATATATTAGTTATTAACAGTTAAGACTCTTTTTACGGCTTCTTTCCATCCATTGTATTTCTCATCCCTGATCCTGTCATTCATTTGTGGCACGTAAACGGTCGTCTGCATTCTGAGCTCCTTTATTTCCTCCAAGTCTTTCCATATCCCTATCCCGAGTCCTGCAAGATAAACAGAACCCATTAATGAGAGATCCTCTATTTCTGTTTTTACAACCTTGACTCCCAGCATGTCTGCCTGAAACTGCATAAACACTTTACTTTTTGTAAGTCCACCGTCAGCTCTAATTTCTTTAGGGTTAATTCCTGTCTCAAGAGACATCAATTCTATTGCATCTTTGATCTGGTATGCAATGGATTCAATTGCGGCTCTTACAATATTTTCTTTTGTGCTTTTTCTTGAAATACCTATTATTGCTGCTTTCGCTTTTGAATCCCAATAGGGAACCCCAAGACCAGCAAATGCAGGAATAAAATAAACACCTTCAGTATCAATATTTTTTTCAGAAATTTCATCAGCTTCACTGAAGCTTCCAATAAGCTTTAGTTCGTCCTTAAGCCAGTTAAGTGTGTCTCCCGTGCTCCTAAGAATTCCTTCAACGGCGTACTCTACCTTACCGCCAATCCCCCAGGCAATCGAGGTTACCAGTCCTTTTTTTGATTTAAAAAACTTTCCGGTAAACATCATCATGGAAGACCCTGTGCCGTATGTTGTTTTGATCATACCAGCTTTAAAACAATTCTGCCCAAATAAAGAGCCTTGTGAATCACCAATGACACCAGAAATAGGTATCTCCATATCAAATAGCTCTTCTTTTGCTGTAGTGCCAAAAATCTCATCTGAAGATTTTATTTGTGCAAACATATTTTCCGGGATTTCAAATATTTCAAGAAGCTCCTTATCCCATTTAAGCTTTCTTATATTAAATAACATTGTACGGCTTGCATTTGTAAAATCAGTAGCAAATGTTTTTTTACCTGTAAGATTCCAAATCAGCCATGTGTCGATTGTCCCTGCTAAAAGTTTCCCCTTTGCTGCGTCTTCTTTTACGCCAACAATATTATCAAAGATCCATTTTATTTTTGTCGACGAAAAATACGGGTCAAGAACCAGGCCAGTTTTTTCCATAACCATCTTTTCATAGCCCTTTGCCTTTAGCTCTGAACACATCTCCGAGGTCCTTCTGCATTGCCATACAATTGCATTATAAACAGGAATACCGGTTTCTTTATTCCAGATAATCACTGTCTCTCTCTGGTTTGTAATGGAAAGGACAATGACGTCTTTTGGGTTGACATTAGCATTTAAAACAGTTTCCCTTAATATCTCTTTGACATTTTCATATATTTCCAAAGGATCATGTTCGACCCAGCCTGGATTAGGATAAAGTTGTTTATGTTTTTTATTGCAGGATGAAATCACACTGCCATTGCTGTCAAGCAGCATGGCTTTGGAAGAAGTTGTGCTTTGATCCAAAGCAAGAATATAACTTTTATTCACAAAAGACCTTTCCAAAATATATTGTCAGATAATAATTAATCCCCGGTGAAAAATCAGGCAAATTGAACAAATTGAGAAAATTTTAAGCCTGATAATACATTATCCTGTAGCTACCATATAACCCCAGGGTCTTATAGAACCAATCTCTACTCCTCCTGTTCCAACCGAAGCCATAACGCCTCCATGTCTTTTTAAGACTTCATCTTTAGTTATATCTTTCTCTTTAGTCCCTGCAGATTCATGGACACCTTTATCATCTCGTCCCCGCATCCCATTTTATTAGCTTCCCGCAGTTTGGACAAACTTTATATTTTTTATCATCTTGTTTTCCCATATCTCTTCTCAACATATTGTTTTAATTTGATATTCTTAATATTAAAATATTATAGACATATTTGTAACATAAACAATAAAATTTAAGGTAAAAAGTACCTTGGGTTGATGGGGGAGCTGTTTACTCTGATTTCGTAGTGGAGGTGGCCCCGGTGCTGAAGCCGGTGTTGCCCATGAGGGCTAATATGATGTGCCATGGGGGATTTTGTCGCCTGTGAATACTTTAAATTGGCTTAAGTTGGCGTAGATTGTGACATATGTTGTGCCTTTGTCGTCTATACAATGATAACTAATTATCCTCTTGCCGAAGTTTCCGCTTGAGCCTACTGCAATTACTGTTCCGTTGGCTGTGGCGTAAACGGGAGTTCCTGTTGAGTTTGCTATGTTTATTCCGTTGTGAATGTGGGTTGGGCGTATTTCTCCAAACTCTGATGTTATTGTGCCCTGTGTGTAACCATATGAAATGAATATAGGATTTGTTGATAGATTAGGGATTTATCCTCATTCGGGTCAATTGAATGAGGCCAGGAGATTATTTTTAGACTTTAAAAGTTGTACCCATTTCCTCTTTTTAGACAGTTGCTTTTAAAATAATGGATTATTTTAAAAGAAGCACGCAGAGCTGAATACAGAAAGTCTTTAGCAGCTCCTTATGTAAAATGCATTATTAATGTTAAAAAAAGGTGAAGGGCTAATAAATAAACTGGTGCTTCTTAAAATATATAGACAAGTGACAATCTAAAAAGTATAGTTACAAATGAAATTTTATATGGTAAATAGCGTTTATTTGCACTATAATTTCGGTGGTCACTATCAGAAAATAATGGTAAAATTAACTGTTAACGGGCGAATGGTGGAATTGGCAGACGCGCTAGGTTCAGAGCCTAGTGTCCGCAAGGACATGGGGGTTCAAGTCCCCCTTCGCCCACCAGTAAACTTTACA
>CAYNMO010000261.1:0-3361 GCA_964398155.1 uncultured Actinomycetota bacterium
TAAAAATACTTTCCAAGGGTTTGCAAATATTAAGAATTTAGTTCATTTTAACATTAAGTATTAAAAAAAATAAGAAAGTTCCGCTATTATTTTAAATTTTCAGGATTTAACAGCAAAAGTTCATCAACAACAAAAAGCCCGTCTTTTCTTATAAGCGTGTCGTCAAGATAAATTTCTCCTCCGCCATATTGGGGCGTCTGAATATAAACAAGGTCCCAGTGAATTGAAGACTTGTTGCCATTTGATGCTTCATCATAGCAGCTGCCTGGAGTAATATGTATGCTTCCCGAAATCTTCTCGTCAAACAGGCCGTCTTTCATTGGTTTTTTTATAAAAGGATTTACACCGAAAGAAAACTCGCCAAGATATCTTGAGCCCTCATCTGTATCAAGTATTTCGTTTAATCGGGCCGTATCATTAGATGTGGCATTTATTATTTTGCCATCCTTAAATTCAAAAAATATATTTTCAAATGAAACTCCCTGAAAAACTGCCGGAGCGTTAAAAGTAATTGTACCATTGACTGAATTTTTTACCGGAGCAGTATATACTTCGCCATCAGGGATGTTCATTTCTCCGGCACATTTTATTGCAGGAATATCTTTAATGGAAAAACTCAGATCAGTGCCTGCTCCTTTAAGCCTTACAGTATCTGTTTTTTGCATAATTGCGACAAGGGAATCCATGGCCTTTGACATTTTCTTATAATTTAAATTACAGACATCAAAATAAAAATCTTCAAAAGCCTCAAGACTTGTATTTGCAAGCTGAGCCATTGAGTTATTTGGCCATCTGAGTACCACCCATTTTGTATTATTTACACGATAATCCGCTACAGGCCAGCTGTAATTTGAAGAATAAATCTTCATTTTTTCTGGATTGGCGTCAGCTAATTCATTCACATTTTCATGTGCTCTGATGCCAATATATGCTTTCATTTGTTTCATTCTGTATAAATCAAAATCAGCCATATCTTTTAACTGCTGCTCTGTACAGTTTTTAACTATTTCTCTTGTAATATCGGAAGAGCCATATATTACAAATGGCAGTCCTTTTGCTTTATATATCTCCCTTACCAGTGCTTTTACCAGATTATAAGGGCTCGTTCCAATGCATTCAATAAGTACCTTTTCATCCTTTTTTACTTTGCAGGAATAATTGACAAGTAAAGTAGCCAGTTTTTGAATTCTCGGGTCCATATTTTTTTCTCCTTAAATTTGATTAAATTATAATTTAAAATATTTCCTGTATGTTGGTTAAAATTTAAACTTTATAAAATAAAAGCTTATGGGTTTATAATCTTCTACAATAAAATGTAAAACAAAAATAGTATAGTATAATTTAACTAATTAAAGCTTATTGTGATAAAATTTGCTATTATTTTTATTTAAACGGAGAGATGTCTGAGTGGTCGAAAGTGCTCGACTCGAAATCGAGTAGGCGGTGCTGAGCCGTCTCGAGGGTTCAAATCCCTCTCTCTCCGCCAAAAACTGCAGAATTAAAGAAACACTTTAAATGGGAGTTTAAAGATGCCGGTGGCATGTTTAAACCAAGGGATTTGAAAGGACGGAGTGAAGGCGACAGCCGAGGGAGTCCGCGGCTCTGCAGCGAACCGGAGGTGAGACGAAAGACCAAATCCCTCTCTCTTGCGCCAGTTAGGAAATGTCTTTGTTGGCTTACCCTCTGCTAGGGCTCACCGGCCTATTTTAAGCTCAAATTTAAAATTTGCTATGGGTCTTGGAGTGAGCTTAGATGATTTAATGAAATAAATAATATGGAAAAGTGGCTACGCAATCTTAAATACAATCCAATCGCTCCTTTGTTTGAGTCAGACAATGAGGCGATTACAGCGTTTGCTCGGCGCGATCTTTTGGGTGAAAAAGTTAATTTAGAAAAATTGTGGGAGCTGCCGCAAGTTCAGAAAATCCTTAAAAAACAGCGGTCGGACGGCTCGTGGAAATATCCGGGAGCCTCAAAGGATGTGCTGCAGGACATGTATGACCAACTGGAAACCTGGCGGCAGTTGGGCTATTTGGTGGAGATGTTTGGGTTTGCCAAGAAACATCAGGCGGTTCAAAAGGCGGCGAAGTGCATTTTTGCGCACCAGTCCAAAGACGGAGACTTCAGAGGCATCTACGCCAAACAGACCAGTCCGAACTTTTCCGCCGCCATGGCCGAGTTGTTAATCAAGGCCGGCTACGAAAACGACTCGCACATCATCAAACACTTCAAGTGGTTGCTCGGTACGCGCCAAAACGACAGCGGTTGGGCATTGGCTTTCCGTACCAGAGGCTACAACCTCAAAGTCATTTATGGCAATGAGCCACTCATAGAGCCCGACCCGGCCAAACCTTCCTCGTGGTTAATCACCGGCGCGGTGTTGCGAGCTTTTGCGGCGCACCCGAAATACCGAAAATCCAAAGAAGCTAAAATTGCTGGTGAGTTACTTGCCGGTAAATTTTTCAAGCGCGATAGTTATCCGGACATGGCTGCTCCCGAACATTGGACAAAATTTACTTTCCCGTTTGATTACACACACCTAGTTTCCGCGCTGGACAGCTTGTCACGACTGAGCATTTCGCCCGATAATCCCCAAATTCAAAAAGGCCTGGACTGGCTCATAAAAAACCAGCAAAAAGACGGTCTCTGGAACTTCCGGGTTGTCAGAGGCGGCGGCAAAAGCGATTATAACCTCTGGCTAGCGCTGGCAGTGTGCAGAGTATTCAAAAAGTTTTATTATTAAGAAGAAAAGAATTTGCCGCCAAAATAAAACTTGAAATCGTCTAATCCGAAAGGGTTGCTTCTGCGGGTGGGCGGAAGGGGGTTCTGGGGGGAATTCCGTTCTTTCTAAGCAGATATACTCTTTTCTTGTTTGATTTGATATGTTATTTTAATGAAGAAACTATTATTTGGAATAAATTATGGAAACTATAAATAATATTGAGTTAAGAGATGAAAAAAAATATCCAGACGATGATCTCCTCAAATCGATTTTAAATGAATCATTTTTATCATACAAGAAATTACTGGAATTATTCATCAAATATGATATGAATTACGAATGGCGTTATTACCATGATGGGAAAGCGTGGTTATGTAAAGTTCAAAAGAAGAAAAAAACGATTGTCTGGATGTCAGCATGGAAAGGCTTTATACAAGCAGTTTTATATTTCTCTGAAAAAGACATAGATAATTTATATAAACTAGATATCAGTAAAAAAATTAAGGAGAAAATTCATTTCACAAAAAATGTTGGCAAATCAAAGCCGTGTATATTTGAAGTAGGTGATGAGAGAATTCTTAATGATTTAGAAAAGGTAATGATTTATAAAATTGGATGCAAGTAACGGTATCATTCAGC
>CAYNMO010000262.1:0-2744 GCA_964398155.1 uncultured Actinomycetota bacterium
CTTTTCTTGTAGCACTGACTTCTCGTGCTGTCTTTAATATTTCTTTATAAATACTTAGATCAAAATCCAAATTTTTTGCCAAAACTTCCAAATCTTTTTGATATTTTGAATAAAGCAGGATTCCTTCTTTTGACTGGTTGGCCATGGAAGCCGCTACCAGAGTCACTTTTAACTTATCCACAAAAACCTCCTCTTTAATAATTAAAATACCTTATTTAATGGCTAAATAGTTCTCAGCGTTTTTGGATAAAAATTTTATCTTATCTTCAGGAGTCAGGTAATCAGAATACATTATCATGTCCACCTGCTGTTTGTATTTGCATATGCGCTCAGTCCATGGCCAGTCTGTTGCAAAAATAAATTTACTTATCCCAATCTCACCAATTAACCTTTTTAATAAAATATCTGTGGTCGGGAAGGGATAAAGTTCATCTTTGAAGTAGCCGACAATATAAGCATTCTGGGTCCAGACATTAGGATGAGCCATCAGTCTTATGAATTCGTCCAGATTTTTAAAAATCTCATCTTTTCTTACTGAACCATAGGGGTGTGGAAATTCACTTGTCCAGTTAAAGCAGCCTAAATGAGCAAATAACCAGTTTATTTCATATTCCTCAACTATTTTATGAATAGGGCTGCAATATTTGGAAAAATCATCTGTATAGGGAGGTCTCTCCAAATAATTCCAATATTCATTTGACAGGATTACAGGTATTTTTTCTTTTTGGCAGTATTTAAAAAGGGGCACCAGCTCTGGATCATCAATTGCAAAACCTGTTATAGATGGAAATAGTTTAATACCGCTGGCGCCATTAGAAACATCTTCCTTTACTATGTCCAGATATTTTTTATTTTCGGGGTCAAATCCATAAGTAAACCATATAAATCTTTGGGGGTATTTTTTAAATGCTCTTATATAATATTCTTTGTTAATTATTCGTCTGTATAAAAAGCTGTCTCCATACATCCTCATATTCCATTTTACATCTTTCATTTCATAGCTGATCAAAATACCTTTTTCAACCCCTGCGTTATCCATTTCTGCTATCAAAAGCTCTGGGGAGTATTCCAAATCTACACTGCCTAAATAATCAATTTTTGGGAATATATGTAATTCAGTATCAATAACCATTTTTTACTCTTTTCTAAATTATGTGTTATTAATTTGAACTATTTATAAGTCTTCTTTACTGCTGTCAGGATAAAGCTATTTGGAGAATGCGAATAATACTAATAATGCCTGATAAAATATATTACTTCAATTGATATATTCCGTAAATACCTGTTTCATCAAATATCGGTATTAAACCAACTTTATCCCCCCCCATTTTTAGTAAAATAACAGCTATATTTTTTCAGGAGTTCCGCATCTATTTTTTTAAAAAATTGTTTTCTTTTTTACATCTTAGTATCATATACTAATCGACCATAAAAATTTTTTTAGTTTTAAATATATATCTTTATCCCTCAATTAAAGTTATCAATTTTATTTTTTAAGGAGGCATGAAAAATGGTTAACTCGACAACAATAGAACCCTTCAAAGGTGAACCAGATAAAGAGAGGCTCCTTGCTGCATTTCGCAGAAAACCTGTCGACAGAGTTCCGAATTTTGACGTTTTATATGAAGACCAGCATGTTGAAAAGCTTCTCGGAAAATATGCAGGCAATACACTGTCGTTTGGCGGGGATCCGGCAAAGGGAGCTGACGTTGAGCAGGGAAGACCCATGTATCCTGATGACTATATTGATCTTTGCGAACTTACAGGTCAGGATGCCATAATGTTTGATGGCGGAATATGGACTCCTTTTAGAAGAAAAGATGCAAATGGAAACCTTGTCCCGGCATATAACAGGGCATGTAAAAACCGGAAGGATTTTGAGGCTCTGGTGCTTGACAGCGATGCAACCATTGCAAGTACTGTGGCTTACGTAAAGGAATACAAAGATGCGATAAAAAGGAGAAATTCCAAAGTCGGAGTGTCCGCAGTATATGGGTGCCTTATGCAGACACCTTATGAGTTTGTAGTCGGGATGAATGACTTTATGATGATGGTATATGAAGACAGAGAGCTAATAGAGGACATACTGGAGATTTCATGCGTGCATTTTGTAAAAATAACAAAAGCTCTTGTTGATGCAGGAGTGGATTTTGTGTTTCCGGCAGATGACGTGGCATTTAAGACAGGTCTTTTTATATCACCAAAACTTTTTAAAGAAATTTGGGTAAAAAGAATGGCCCGAATATTTGAACCTGCTGTAAATGCAGGCATACCTGTTATGTTTCATTCAGATGGCAGGATTGACGACATTGTGGAAGACTTAATCGAAATGGGACTAAGCTGTCTTAACCCAATGGATCCTTATGGAATTGATTACAGGGAATACAAGAGAAAATTTGGCAGCAGACTTTGCCTGTCAGGCAATGTAGATATAGAGTTTCCTCTGTCCAACGGAACTCCGGAAGATGTAGATGCGGATGTCAAAGCCCATATGGATGTTCTAAAACCGGGAGGCGGCTATGTTGCAACAGTTTCACATTCTTTTGTTAATTACATTCCGCATGAAAATTTAATAGCATATTTAAATGCAGTTCACAAATACGGACAATATTGATTTTTAATAATTTAGCGAAGTTTACAAATATTGACAGTATCGATTTTTAATAATTTTTTGCAAAACAGATGATGCATTTAAATTCCATCACTGTCAGACATTAATGGTCCATCCCAAGAGAAATAGAGTA
>CAYNMO010000262.1:2844-3345 GCA_964398155.1 uncultured Actinomycetota bacterium
TGGCTTAATATTAGCGACTCATGACAGACAATTATGCTAAAACCGTGCTCAAAAGAGAAACGTCCCCTAACCAGTTACACTGTCAGACATTAATGGTCCATCCCAAGAGAAATAGAGTATGGCTTAATATTAGCGACTCATGACAGACAATTATGCTAAAACCGTGCTCAAAAGGGGACTGTCCCCTAACCACTAACCAGTTAACCCTATCAACTGCTGAGCACCTGAAATCACATTTGACATTAACCTGAGCAAATACTAAAATAATGTCATGACATTATTAATTATTCAAAGGGTTTAAAATGGTCACATATGCAATTGAAAAAGAAAAAGATATAAAAGAATTAAGAAACACATTGGGTTTCACCCAAAGAGTATTTGCGCAAATATCTGGCGTGAGTGAGCGTAATATAATCCGCTGGGAAGCAAAAACTGTTAGCCCGAACACGCAATCGCGAATTGTGCTGGACAGAATTGATGAGCTTTGCAAAATCCTGCTGG
>CAYNMO010000263.1:0-3342 GCA_964398155.1 uncultured Actinomycetota bacterium
AGGAAAAATGATATCAGGAAGAGCTTATGGATTTAGAAACTTTGAAAACTTTAGATTAAGAGTAAAAGTTCTATTTTGTTAGAACTTCCTGCCCTGTTGATTTGTGCAGAGCCTGAAATAAAAACAATATTTTGGTGGGCCCACCAGGATTCGGACCTGGGACCTCCGCATTATGAGTGCGCTGCTCTAACCAGCTGAGCTATGGGCCCTTTGAATTTAATATCAAACTCTTGGTCTAAATAAAATACATTAAATATTTTCTTTTGACAATTGGATATATTAATAAAAATAATTTTTTTAGTCAAATAAATCTGTTATTTTGTATTGCTAAAAATGACAAAAATGCGTCTTTTTAGTAAAATTAAAAAAAAGTTACAAATTATATAAAAAGGAAAAATAATGAATAACAGTACAAGAATTACTTTTTTGGGTCATTCAATGTTTCAAATAAGGTCAATAAATGGTTTAAGTATAGTGACTGATCCCTTTGATGAAAATATAAAATCAGAATTGCCTGATGTCAGCGCAGATATTGTAACCGTTTCCCATTCACATTTTGACCATTCAAATACGGAAATTTTTAAGGACAGCCCTGAAATAATCGCAGAAAGTGGAAATTTTAATAAAAAAGATGTGAAAATTACAGGATATGTCTCTTTCCATGATGATAAAGATGGCAGTCTCAGAGGTAAAAATATAATTTACGAAATTGAAATGAATGAAATGAGATTGGTGCATCTTGGAGATTTTGGTTCTTTTGGAGATGACGCCACTGCAGGATTAATTGGCAATATGGACATACTTTTTATTCCTGTTGGAGGAATATATACAATTAATTATAGAGAGGCAGCAGAACTTATTAAAAAATTAAATCCAAAAATAGCTGTCCCCATGCATTTTAAAGAAAGAGACACTAAACTCGGAGTCGATGAAATAAATAATTTTAGAAATATTATTAAAGGTTATCCCATAAAAGAGCCTGGCAGCTATTTTGATATCTGTAAAGAAGAACTTCCGGGCGAGACAGAAATATGGATAATGGAAGGCTGCTCTAAATAAGATCTTTTTGCTTAAAACTAAAATAACCGTTCTCAGCAATAATAATATGATCAAGCAGATTGATGCCCATTATGGAACATGATCGGCAAAGCCTGTTAGTTATCTCGATATCGTCCGATGACGGTTCCGGGTCACCGCTTGGATGGTTATGTATAAAAATTACTGAGGCCGCACTTGCCTGAATAGCAGGTTTTAAAACCTCTCTGGGATGGACAATTGATGCTGTCAGGCTTCCCTGGGAAATTAGAATATCTTTTATTATTCTGTTTTTGATATCCAGAAGTATTACTTTAAACTGTTCTTTTTTTAAATCTTTCATTAATGGAATATAATAATTAGCAACTTCCTCGCTGCATCTAAATCTTGTATTATTGCCATTTTGAGCAGAAAGGGCTCTTTTACCCAGTTCAAAAACTGCAATTATCTGCGCCGCTTTTGAAGTTCCTACCCCTCTTACCGACACAAGCTCATCAAAAGAAGTGTTAATCAGGCTCTTAAGGTTTTCAAATCTTAATATTATGGTTTTAGCCAGTTCTATTGCGCTTTGTTTGAGTTTGCCGTTATTAATGCCGGTCCCGATTATAATTGCTATAAGCTCGGCATTTGTAAGTGTCTCAGGACCAAATTTTACCATTTTTTCTCTTGGCCTTTCGTCTGTGGGCCAGTTTTTAATCGATGTTGGATTTACTGCGGAATTATTTATTTTAGACAAAGACATACTTTTTGTGTTTCCTCCCTGCATATAAAAATATGATAAAAAATAAAATAATCATGACAAAATAATTAGTTTTTCAGACAGGTAATCAGCCGCAAAAAATCAAATTAATGAAATTTGTTACTTGCCATAAATAATTAATTAAAAAATAACTGAGTTATCCGTTTTAAGTTAATTAATTATAGCCAGACAATTAGTTAAAATGATCCAAGTCAAAATATTTTAAGCTTAACCTTAATAAGTAATTCCAGACTTTAAAATATTTAGTATAATTTAATATTATTTGCATATTAGCACATATATGTAATTTTTTATATATATTTATATTTATTTTAGATAATATTTTTTTGATGAGAGACGCATTAAGGATTAAAACATTACTTTGAGTTTTACAAACGAACTGCTTATCAAGCACTAAACTTTAAAACGGAATTGCATATGTATGCAGCAGTAGTTTTACTGCAGATAAATGGATGGGAGAAGAATTTAAGGTAGTCTGTTAAAAAAAATTAAATCTCAGAAATCCATACTGTTTCCGTAAACCAAACCATACTACTTAATTTGTTGAATTTTTTGTCAACTTAATATAACTTTTTCTTCTTATCCATCCTCCACATATAAGATATTATATTTTTTTAAGATACTGATTGTTTTCTAAGTGCACAATCAGCTAAAAAGTCAGATTTAGAAAATTTCAAGCCTGGTTCATTTCTGATTGGCAATTGGCAAAATAGCTGAACTTATAAAAATATTAAACTCAGCTCAGGCAAATAATTTAATAAAAATGGAATAGACTACTATGCACCAATTAAAATCAATAATGGCTGTTAAATGAGTTATTCTCCATAAACTAATGACTTTTTACCTTTAATTAATGTATATATTTTATATCAGCCGATAATGAAATATTCAGATAAAATATTTTGCGAAGCATTTTATGAACTGCTTAGAGATAGAAAAATAAAACTTAGAAGTCTGGCTGCAAAAACAAATCTTCACTATAGTTATTTCAGTAAGCTATCTAACAGAAAGACCCCGCCACCAATAGAAACAATATCTAACATTTCTAATGCTCTTGAAATAAACCCGGAATATTTTATTGAATACAGATTATTTAAGTTAAATGAAAAACTGAAAAATAAACCTGAACTTCTTGAGGCAGTTTTAAATTTTGCTTATGGGCTTGACAGTAAAAATAAATTAAAAGTTGCCGAAGAAAAAACGGATTACGAAAAAGAAAAAACAGTCCACGAAAAAACAGCCAAGAACTAATTTTATAAGCATGCTTTATGAAGTGAGCCCTCTAATTGTTCATATCGTGAGCTATCAGGTAAAACCAATTTTGGGATTTTAATTTCTAAAATAAACCCCTCTATTAAACATATCGCATGCTCGAAATAAGTCGGAATAAGGTAATTAGTAACATTAAATAATTCACTGATATAGAAGGGAGGTATGGATGTTTTCTTGGACTGTTTAGCCTGCCAAACCGAGACTTATCCTGCACTCTATTGCACTCATTGTACACAATGATAGTATTATCCTCTTTTCATTATAACCGACCAAAT
>CAYNMO010000264.1:0-3334 GCA_964398155.1 uncultured Actinomycetota bacterium
TACTGGATGCATAACGGGATGATAGAAGTCAGGGAAAGAAAAATGTCCAAGTCAGATGGCCTTAAGGATGACTGGATTTTAAAAAACCTTTTAAAAAAATATTCACCCAATTTGATAAAGTTTTACATGCTCTCGACTCACTATAGAAGCCCGCTTGAATTTAGTGAGGAAAAACTTGAGGAATCAAAAAAAGCACTGGAAAAAGTTATAAACACAATAAGAAATATCAGGTTTATAATTGATGGCAATGACCAAAAGATCATACATAAAGATACGAAGACAAGCCAAAAATCAGAAGCAGACAAAGAAAAACTTAAAAAATTTCTTGATTTGCTGGTGCCAGATTTTATTGCAATGATGGATGAGGATTTTAACAGTGCGGGGGCAATAGGGATTTTATTTGACGCAATAAAAACGGTCAACACAATAATTCAGGATTCAGATTTTGTTTCGGATATAGAGCTGACTGATTATCTTGCATCTTTTTATAAAAAGATAGTCGAGTTGTATGGTATTTTTGGAATTGACCTTGAAAAAGAGGCAGCAGCCGGAGCAGCAGACAGTAAAATGCAAGAAGGAGGTTTAACGGCGCCAGAAATAGAAAAACTGATAGATGAGAGAAATGAGGCAAGAAAAAATAAGGATTTCAAGAAATCAGATGAAATAAGAAATACATTGCTTGCAGCTAAAATAATACTTGATGACAGAAAGGAGGGAACAATCTGGAGGTTTCAGAAATGATGCTCCAAATTGTAAATTAAGATGAATATTGATGACTTAAAATCTAATCTTGAGCTTATATGTGGCATAAACCCTGTTTATTCACTTTTAAGAACAAATTCAGGCCGACGAAAAATATATGAGATTTATTTATCAAAATCCAGGGAATCTCATCCTAAAGTGAGAGAAATACTCTCACTCGCAAAAGAAAAATTAATACAGTTTAGTATTCTGGAGGACAGGAAATTCGAGCAGCTCTTAAGCACTCCCGAATCAAGAGCTCACGGTATATGCGCAAAAGTCAGTAATTATTCTTATTGTGATATCGATATGTTTCTCTCCAAAAAGCCTGGTAAAAATACAAAACTGATTATACTTGATAATATTACCGACGTGGGAAATTTCGGTGCAATTATAAGAAGTGCTTTTGCTTTTGAATTTGACGGAATAATAATCCCGAAGCATCGAAGCGTCGAGGTAAACAAAGACGTCAGCAGAACATCAGCCGGAACTCTTGAGGAAATAAATATTTACCAGGTGCCAAATCTTGTCCAGACAGTAAAAGTGCTTAAGGAAGACGGTTTCTGGATTTATGGAACCGACGTAGGAGATGAAAAAAATATGCTGTCCGTCGGCGAAACAGACTTCATATTTCCGATGGCACTGATACTTGGCAGCGAGGATAAGGGAATTTCCAGACTTGCAAAAGAAAATTCGGATTTTTTAGTTAAAATAGACATTAATAAAGAGCTTGATTCCGTCAATGTTTCCGTAGCGGCAGGTATTATTTTTTATGAAATAAATAAAAAATTAAAAAACCTAAAAGAAAAATAAATAAAACAGATGAAAAGCCTGATTATTGTGGATGGATATAATTTTATTTTCAAATATTTTGACAATGAAGCAATAACAGGAGACGGGCTTGAAATTCTCAGGGGAAAGCTTGTTGACGATTTGATCCAGTACGGACATGCTAAAAGTTTCGATATCATAGTTGTATTTGACTCTAATAAATCATCGCAAAATAGCAGAAATTCATCCAAAATTGGAGGCGTGGAAGTAATTTACTCGGGTAAAACAAAAAATGCAGACAGCGTAATTGAAGAAATATCACATTCAAGAGAAGGTTATGATAAAAAATTCATAGTCACTTCCGATAATATACAGCAGACCGTCATTTTCAGGGAAAATATTTACAGGAAATCAGTCAGAGAGTTTGCCATTGAATTAAACCAGCAGAAGACGGAAGTCAGAAGCAGGATAAGTGAACTTGGAAAGACATCAAGCAATAATTTTTCAAGCATAGAAAAAAGGCTTGGCGCGAAATCAAAAGAGGAATTTTCCCTGATAATTAAAAAATTAGCAGGTAATCCTAAAAACAAGACTTAATGATTTTTAATAAAAACCACTTCAGTAATTATTTTAGAAAAATACACATATTTATCAATTCTTCCATATTAGGCAGGCTTATAGCATATAAAAACCTGTTGATATTAATACTGATTTTTATTCTGCTCACTCAGGTTTCATGCGGGCTTTTTTATGTGGAAAATGCGAATAAAAATAATTCATACAAGACTTCACTTAATAGTACAGGTTCCGTAAATAGCGCGGACTCAGTACCAGACTTAACAGCTGCTGCTGATACACAAATACAGGGTTCATCAGATACGAATACTTCTTTAACGGAGGGCGTAGATGGGAGCAGCTTCGAAAATTACAATTACGCTGATCCTGCTTTTACTGTTATAAAAGTTATTGACGGTGACACCATCGATCTTAAAAATAATATGAGGTTAAGGCTTGTTGGAATAAATACTCCGGAAAAAGACATGTATTTTTTCGAAGAAGCAAAGGTTTTTATGGAAATACTTGTACTTGGAAAACAGGTTAAACTGGAAAAAGATGTAACTGACAAAGACATGTATGGAAGGTATTTAAGATATGTTTATCTGCCCGATATATTTGTAAATCTTGAAATGGTAAAATCTGGATTTGCAAATGCTTACACATATCCTCCAGATGTAAAATATACTGAAAAATTTATTGAAGCAGAGAGAAGCGCCCGCACAAATGAGGCTGGATTATGGGAGAAATCACCGACGGAAGTTCTGGAAGTAGTTTTAAATTATGATGCTGAGGGGAAAGATAATGAAAATATCAACGGAGAATGGGTGGAAATAAAAAATACTGGTTTAAAACCAATAAATCTAAAGAACTGGACTCTGAAAGATCTTGGTACAAACATATATGATTTTGAGAGTTACAACCTTGAGCCAGGTAAAAGCGTGTTTTTATATTCAGGATCGGGGACTGATACTGCCGGCAGTCTTTATTGGAATTCCACTTCGCCGATATGGAATAATGAACACGACACCCTGTATATAAGAGACAATAACGGACTTCTCGTGTATCTTTATAATTATTGAGTAAAGCTTTAATTTTTAGAATTTATTTGTAAGTTATTTATCAAAATTACTTATTTTTTTGTAACAGTTCAAATACGACACATGCAAGTTTAAGGTTTCCTGGTTAAAATCAGTTTTAACAACAAATTGCCTCCGGTAAGCAGTAATTTATTGTTTATGCACTGAATATTTACATTTTTTTATTA
>CAYNMO010000265.1:0-3333 GCA_964398155.1 uncultured Actinomycetota bacterium
TGAGAATCTAAACAATACAATGCCTCTTATAACAGGCAATTTAGTATTAAGACAGACTTTGGCCAGAGTGTCTTAAGCTGATATGGAGCATGGTCGAACTGTTACAAAATTATACGATAAACAGGAATGGAAAGCACAAGTGGCAGATAAAAATGATAATATGTTAATTCTTGGAATTGAAACATCCTGTGATGAAACCTGCGCTGCAGTTGTAAAAAACGGCAGAGAAATTCTTTCAAGCGTCATTTCTTCTCAAAATGAGATTCACGAAAAGTACGGCGGAGTTGTTCCTGAAATTGCTTCACGAAAACATATCGAGATGATTGATATTGTTGTAAAAGAAGCGCTTCTTAAAGCCGGAGCTGCTGCCCAGGAAATTAATCTGGTTGCTGTAACAAACAGGCCGGGGCTCTTAGGCTCCCTTTTGACAGGAGTAGGAGCGGCAAAAGCATTCAGCTATTACAATTGCACCCCCTTAATTGCAGTCAATCATCTTAAAGCACATATTTTTGCAAATATTCTTGCTTATGATGATATAAGTTTCGATCTGCCCGGCAAATATATCAGCCTTATCGTATCGGGCGGACACTCCAGCATTTATATCGTGGATGAAAACTTAACAATGACTGAAATAGGTCATACTGTCGATGATGCTGTCGGTGAAGCATTTGACAAGATAGCAAGATATCTTGGCCTTGGTTATCCCGGGGGGCCAGCTATTGATAATATTTCCAAAAATGGCAACCCTCATTTCATTGAATTTACAAGGCCCATGATGGATAGCAAAGACTTTAATTTCAGTTTCAGCGGTATAAAAACCGCGCTTATTTACAGAACAAAAAAATTTCCTGAACTTATGAATCAAAAAAATCTGCCGGATCTTTGTGCAAGTTTTCAGGCAGCAGCTGTAGATTCTCTTGTTCACAAAACCATAAAAGCCTGTGGAGAATTCAGGCTTGACAGGATTCTTGTAAGCGGGGGAGTGGCCGCTAACTCAAGGTTAAGGGAAGAGTTTATGGCAGCCGGAGAAAAACATAAAATCAAAATTTATATTCCTCCCATCAGTCTTTGTATGGACAATGCCGCCATGGTGGCAAGCCTCGGGTATTTTGAATTCAAAAAAGGACATTTATCAGAACTCGACATTGATGTTTTCTCAAGAACTGATTTTTAATAAAATTTGCTGCAGTCAGGCACCAGTTAATACAACTTAAACATCTTTGCCAAAGTCAGTCTTAAAACTAAGTTTCCTGCTGTAAGACGTATTGCTGCTTCCATGAAAAGGTACTGTAATCTGAGAAAAGTTTAGCGTTAGCCTAACTTGGCATACACGGTGAATGGAAATAAACCCATAAGCATTAGAATATTTTTATTGTGGCAACTAAAATATGCAGTTATTTCATTAGCGAAACAGATACCTGGCTTTGACAATTAATGGTTCAGGCTAATACAGAAAAAGAATTTAAACTGTTTTATCTGGGAATTTTTATTATGAGGCTGTCCGATTCTCGCCGTGCCAATATTATTAAATGCAATAGATGTATTATTGTATTATTGTTTACCATTGCTATATTTATTATATTGTTAATAATTTTTCACTTAAATTACTAAATTATTTTAAAAAATATTTTTAAACATCTTGATTTTTAATTATCACTGTATTAAAATTACTTCTTATTAGCAGACTATATGTTAGAGTGCTAAATATAAAATGTATAAATATATATTTGTGTAAATATACATAATTAGTAAAAAGTATTATTAATAAGAAGGGGGCAAATTAATGGGATATAGACCATTAGGCGACAGGCTTTTAATTATGCCAAAAGCAAGTGAAGATAAAACAGCTAGCGGAATTGTTCTTCCGGACACAGCTAAAGAAAAACCACAGGAAGGCGAAGTTATATCAGCAGGTCCTGGAGCAAAAGATGATGATGGCAAGAGAATTACAATGGATGTTAAACCTGGGGACAAAGTTCTTTATTCAAAATACTCAGGAACAGAAGTAAAGATCAACGGTAAAGAGCATTTAATTATAAGAGAAAGTGATGTTCTTGCAATAGTTGAATAATCAGCAGGTTTTGATTTAAGAATGTTTTTTATTAAAAAGTTTTAAAAAGTATCATAAGTTTTTAAATTTTGATCATTTTAAGGAGGATTAAATTATGGCAAAAGAATTAAAATACGATGAATCAGCCAGAAGAGCACTTGAAAGAGGCGTTAATATCATAGCTGATGCAGTAAAGATCACATTAGGACCTAAAGGAAGAAATGTTGTTCTTGAAAAAAAATATGGTGCTCCAACAATTACAAATGACGGTGTTACTATTGCAAGAGAAATCGAAGTAGAAGACGTTTTTGAAAATTGCGGAGTTCAGTTATTAAAAGAAGTTGCTACAAAAACAAATGATGTCGCAGGAGACGGTACTACGACTGCTACATTACTTGCTCAGGCAATGGTTAAAGAAGGTTTAAGAAATGTTGCAGCTGGTGCAAACCCACTTGCGCTAAAAAAAGGTATTGAATTTGCAGTTAATGCTGTTGTTGTAGAATTAGGCAAGGCAGCCAAAGATGTCTCAACTGACAAGAAAAAAATTGCTGAAGTTGCTGCTATTTCATCAGCAGATGCAACAATTGGTCAGACTATTGCAGACGCAATGGAAAAAGTCGGGAAAGACGGAGTTATAACTGTTGAAGAATCAAACAAATTCGGTATTGATATCGAACTGGTTGAAGGACTTCAGTTTGACAAAGGCTATCTTTCACCTTATATGGTTACAGACCCTGACAGAATGGAAGCTGCTTTAAGCGACCCTTATATCCTTATCGCTAATCAGAAGATTGCTGCAATAAGCGACCTTATTCCTATCCTGGAAAAAGTTATGCAGGCCGGAAAACCATTGCTTATTATTGCTGAAGATGTTGAAGGCGAAGCACTTGCAACAATAGTTGTCAACAAATTAAGAGGAACAATCAACTGCGTTGCAGTTAAAGCTCCTGGTTTTGGTGACAGAAGAAAATCCATGCTTGAAGATATAGCAATTGTTACAGGCGGCAAGGTTGTAAGCGAAGAACTTGGCATGAAGCTTGAAAACATTACTATTGATATGCTTGGCCAGGCCAGACAAATCAAGGTTGACAAAGAAAATACAACAGTAGTTGAAGGTAAAGGTTCTGTAGATGCCATCAAAGGTAGAATTAAACAAATCAAAACTGAAATCGAACAAAGCGATTCAGATTTTGACAAAGAAAAACTACAGGAAAGACTTGCCAAATTATCCGGCGGCGTTGCAGTTATCAAAGTTGGAGCTGCTACCGAAGTTGAATTAAAAG
>CAYNMO010000266.1:0-3309 GCA_964398155.1 uncultured Actinomycetota bacterium
GCCCCACAATGCAAAATTCATAATTTTAGCTGTAGTTTGATCATATTTTTCCATTCAATTCCTGGTAAACAATATTTAAGATACATTTAATAATCCTAGGCCTTTTACTTTAAAGCTCCGCCGTTATCAAAATTATCAAGCCTCCAAATGGGCTCCAGGTCAAGCAAAACATTTTTTGAATGAAAAAATGGTTCATCACTGATTAGCATTTCCCTGACTTTCGTGTCCCAATCCTTAAAAACCTCTGTTTCTTCCACCTTCGAGCATGAATCTTTAAAGTTTTCACACTTCATTACAACCATAACCAGATTATCCAGTATATATATGTATTCCTCAATAAAACCTGATTCCCTAAGCGCTATTACAAGATTCGGCCAGGTATTATCATGCAGATCAATATAATCCTGCACGTTTTCAGGTTTAAGCTTCATCATTTCACATATTACTTCCATCCTGTATCCTTTCATTACTCATTACTTTTAAAAGTGCCGCAATCGATTATTTTTTCAAGCACAAATTTGTAGGTATCAAGGTCAACATGGTAAGGAATAGAATGGTCCGAATGTGAAATATATTTTTTCTTCCTGGCATAACCAACTTTTGATTTTATTTCATTTTCAATCATGCCCCTGTCGTTTGTGCTTATGATCCTTGCATCTATTCCGCCGGTCAGTACTATTTTATCTCCATATTCATCAACTATTCTGAAGAAATCATTCCCGGCCTTAACTTCTATGGGATTTAGCCCCTTTATTCCGGCCTCAACGAGTAATGGAAGAGCCTGGGAAACATTTCCGTCTGTATGATAAACCATGTATTGGCCGAGAAAATCAAACAGCTCTTTGTGAAAAGGCATCAAAACTTCTCGGTACATTTGCGGGGAAAAAAACATGCCTTTATTATATGCAATATCTCCCCATACCCAGTAACCATCCATTTTAAACCCAAGATTATTAAACATTTCTATCATGCCAAAAGTAATTTCAAGATTATGGCGAAGCATTTCTTTTACCCACCCGGGGTCCTCTGCCATTTTAAGAAGCATTGCATCAGTACCCATGATTTCTCTTATGCATTCATACGGTTCCCTGAAAACCAGGCATTTAAACTTATCCCTCCCGGCTGCTTTTTTGTATTTTTGCTTTAAATGGTTTAAATCTCTGGTTCCAAACCATGAGCCCGAGAGAGGTGGATTGGAATACAGTCTCCATTCTTCTGCTGAATAGAGGTGTTTGTATTTTTCCCAGTCTCTCCTGTTTTTAATCGTATAATCCACCGGGAAGCCAAGTACATCTGAAATCCTTATAATATTGGCCTCATCTTTGGGTATCTTTAATGTTTCCCCATCTGTGGTATAAATTATTTTATAATCCTGGTCCTCACTGATGACCCTTTCTTTAAAACCAAATCTGGGATCGAAAAAGAAATATATGATGTCATGGTCAAAATAGTACTGGGGCTCATCGCTGTCCATACCCTGCTGCTTCCACTTTTTAATAGTCTCCGCCCAATAGTACTCGACAATGCCAATCCTGTCTGTTTTTTCGCCTTCGAAAGTTGCCTTAATCCTGTCTATGGATTTCATATTATCCGCCATCTTAAAACCAAGTTAAATACAAATATACATTATTAAGAGTCTATGTTTCCTGCAAATAAAAATTTCTTCTAGATTTATGCGCACCTGATCATTGCAAATCTTAAGCGTATTAATGGCTTAACAATCCACACACAACCATCATGGTGCGCTTGAAACAAGAATTCCAATCTGACTAAATTAAAAAATATTTAAAAACCAAAAAGTTTTTCCATATAAGGTGAAAATGCGACTGCACCTGTTTTGGTTATTCTGTAAGCTGTTTCAGCCCTTATACCCGGAATATCCTTATGGCCAAACAAAGCAATATCTATACAGAGTACCTGGTCCTCCTGGATTATGTCGTCACTCCCGGGTCCGAAGAAAGGCCTTTCAAATTCACACAGGCCTGTGCTGTGTACAAAAGGCATTATCATATATTTTTCATATCCTTTGCTGTACAGATACTTTCTAGGTACTGCATCAATCTCTTTTCCGGTCAGGCCCGGTTTGAAGGCTTCTTTTGTCAAATACAAAGCCTGAAAAATATCTTTTGTAAATTGTTCCTGAAGTTTGTCAGGTTTTCCACCCACTACAACCGGAGCGCAAGCTGTTGCGTTATATCCGTTAAATCTCGGAGCAATTCCGGCTAAAACTATTTCCCCGTTTTTAAAAATCCTGTCACTTGAAGGTGTTACAATACCGCATGAGCGTTCAGCTGTTCCTATAATGGTCCTGTACCCGTATCCTTCTGCGCCCATTTTCCTTGTAACATATTCTGCTTCCGCAGCAGCCTCGTATTCCTTTTTACCTTCAACAATTGATTCCATCAGTTTTTTATAACCTGCATCTGCTATCTGGTATGCTTTGGCTGTCATTTCTATTTCCCACGCTGATTTGACATATCTTAAGACTTCAAATTCTTTTGTAATATCGATAATCTCGGCATTTTCCAGTTCAGAAGCAAGCTGGTTGTAAACCTGTAATGGAAGCGTATTTATTCCTACAATGCCCACTCTTTTTATCTGCCTTCCGCCAAAATATTTTTTTGAGATCTGGCCGAAAGTTAATATTTCAGCTCCGGGATATTCCTCTTCCGGCACCATGAAAACAAGGCTGGATTCAGTTGTTTTTATTGCTGATTCCATCTGCGCATAAGGCCGAGCTTCCGGGCCCCCGATTAAAAATGGCTCACAGTAATTGGAAATTATTGCTGCGCCTCTCTCTATCGTCGGGCACCAGCCTGTCAGGAATCTTCCGTTCATTACATTGTATTCATCGAAATAAACAAAAACAAAATCCAGATTACTGTCCTGGGCCAGCTTTTTTACTTTATTTATCCTGAAATTAAACTCATTTTCCGGTAGTGACATTTTCTTTTCCCTTTCTGTTAATATATTGTTAAGTAAATTTTTGATGATTTTTTTAAAAATCTAAAATATTTCTTTTTAAAAAACAGATATTTTTATTAAATTGGCAACGTTATCAATAATATAATATAACAAACAATTTATCAACATGTAAATTTATTTATGGCCGTGAAGTTCCTGGTTTATTATAATTTTTTTATGGTTTACCCATAATTGCTCTAAAACTTTTATGTAATTGTTTTACGCTCTTAAAACAGCTGCAGTGTAATTGTTTTATTCTCTTAAAACAGCTGCAGTGTAATTGTTTTATTCTCTTAAAACAGCTGCAGTGTAATTGTTTTATTCTCTTAAAACAGCTGCAGTGTA
>CAYNMO010000267.1:0-3278 GCA_964398155.1 uncultured Actinomycetota bacterium
ATCCTTCACCGCCAAAAAAACTGGTGCCCCCAAGAAGTATGGCTATAATAACATCTACCTCTATTCCAATGCCTGAAGCCGGGTCGCCAGCTGACATATAGCTGGACCTGGTAGCTCCTGCCAGCGCTGCCATAGCTCCAACTGCAATATAAATAATTGTCACGGTCCTTACAGCATTTATGCCTGAAAGCTCTGCCGCAAGTCTGTTGTCGCCGATGGCAATGGCATATTTGCCCAGTGTGGTTCTTTTTTCGAATAAAATAATTAATATTATTAAAATAATGGTCAAATACACTGATGGAGGAAGTCCCAGTAAAAAATTGCCTTTAGCAAAAAAATTCATATTCTCAGGCATATCATATTTGATCATGTCCTGGCCGTCCGGGACCATGAATTTCCCAATTCCGTAAAACAGGCTCATGGTAGCAAGGGTTGCTATAACAGAAGTGATTCTTAGCTTCATCACCAGGAAACCATTGATTGCTCCCATCAGGCAGCCTATTAACAATACTATCAGTAGTGCCAGCAGGAAATGCATGCCGGATTGTCTTAAAATCGCAAAAACAACCGCACTCATTCCAAGCAACGAACCAACAGACAGGTCTATATTTCCTGAAACCATAAGAAGCGTAGCCATAGAAGCTATTATCAGCGTTGGGACAGAAACCCGAAGTATATTTCTTATACTGGGTTCACTTAAGAATCTGCCTTTTGACAGTATTGTAAAAATACAAATAACTGCTATAAGGATCAGTACCACATAATTGTTTTTTAGAAAATTTATAAATAGAGCTTTATTTATTTTTTTCATAATTTTAAAGACCTTCCTTTAGGAAACTCCGACCAGGTATATTAATCAGTATTTTTACAACATTTTCTTGTATTTATTTAATGCCCAGCGTTGCGCTAAAATGGAGATAGTAATAATTACTCCTTTTGAAATAATCTGAATGTCCGGGGGAAGACCCATCTGATTTAAAACAGTGGAAAGAATCCCCAGTATAAATGCTCCGATCAGTACATTTAAAACTCCGCCAAATGCCCCTGCAATGCTCATTCCTCCAAGCAGCGCCACCACAAGCGCATCAAATTCATATCCTTCAGCACCCATTGATCTGCCAGAAAAAAACCGTGATGCCAGTATTATCCCGGTCAGCCCGGATAAAAAAGCGCTGACAATATATAAAGCGGCCACATGTTTTTCTACTTTTATGCCTGATATCTGTGCTGTGATTTTATTGGAACCAATATAGTATAAATTCCTCCCAAATACTGTCCTCTTCTGGATAATAAAGGCCAGTATCACTGCGATTATCATTATCAGGACCGGCAAGCTAAACAAATCAAATATTCTCAGTTTGCCCAGTATGCCAAAATTCTCAGGCAGACCCACGTTTCTCTGGGCACCCTCTGAAAGCACATGTGCAACACCGCGAGAAATGTACATTGTTCCAAGGGTAACAATTACCGACCCGATTTTCATTTTTACAATAAAATAAGCATTAATTGCGCCTATTACTACACAAATAAGCAGAGTTAAAAAAATTGCCAGGTAAAAGTTCATCCCCAAGCCGTTTGCAATAGCAGATGACGACCCTGTATCTTTTGCCTGCGAAAAATAAGCCACCAGTACTCCCGCAGCACCTGCAATTCCCCCTACAGACAAATCAAAATTACCGGTAATAAGAAGAAAACTGATCCCTAAAGCAATTATAATAAGGTAAGACTGTTGTGAAATAATATTAATAAGGCCATTCAAGTCAAAAAAAGTCGGGACAATAATGGACGCTACTATAAAAAATACTATAAGCACACCCAACATAATCAAATTCATGAAATTTTCGCTGCTAAGGTTTATTTTCTTTTTCATTTTTTTAATACTATCTATCAATTACTGACCTCCGGATGCGATGTTTGAAATATACTCTTCATTAACGTCTGGTCCGTTATCTAACTGTGCCCTTATGCTGCCATCATAAAGCATAAAAATCCTCTCGCAATTATTTATGATATCCGATAATTCTGAAGAAAATATTATTATTGATTTTCCTTCTTTTGCAAGCTGGCCGATTATCCCATAGATTTCCTCCTTCGCGCCAACATCAATTCCTCTTGTGGGCTCATCAAGCAATAACACATCTGCGTCTGAAAAGAGACACTTTGAAAAAATAGCTTTCTGCTGATTGCCGCCTGATAATTCATCTATTCCCTTTTCGACACTCGGCGTATCTATATCAAACTTCTTTACATATTCTTTAGTTATCTTTATTTCCTTTTCAAACTGAAGAAATCCATTTTTAGAGATTTTTTTAAGGTTCATTGCAGAAATATTGCTTCTTACTGTCAGCATATTAAACAGCCCCTGGGATCTTCTTTCTTCAGGTAACAGAACTATCCCATTTTTTACAGCATCACTGACAGATTTTTTAAGTTTTTTCCCCTTGTAATATAGTGCCCCTGAATAATCATCAAGGCCATATATTGCCCTGGCAAGCTCAGTTTTGCCTGCACCAACCAGGCCATAAAACCCGATTATTTCTCCTTTTCTGACATCAAAACTGATATTATTTAACTTGTCATTTGAAATACCTCTGGCTTCCAGGATTATTTCACTTTGCTGAAATTTCCCCAGTTCATGCCTTTCAAATATAGTTCTTCCAAGCATCATGCGAATAAGCTCTGATTTATTTTTAATTTCAGGAATCTGTTTTGTATCAATATGTCTGCCGTCCCTAAGTACAGACACATAATCACCTATTTCAAAAACCTCATCTAATTTATGTGATATATAAATAAATGTCGTATTTTTTTCTGATATTAGTTTTTTTATTATTCTAAAGAGTCTTTCTTTTTCACCTTTTGAAATACTTGCAGTAGGTTCGTCCATTATTATAATATTTGCTTCACCTGCAACAGCCTTCGAAATCTCTACAAGTTGTTTTTGGGCAAAACTTAAATTTCCAAGCATTAACTTTGGATTAATATTTGGTTCAATTTCTCTTAAAATGTCGATTTTTTCATCAATTTTTTTAGTTTTTCGAATAAACATAAGAAAAGTGTCTTCTGAGCCAAGAATCAAATTTTCAGCAACAGTAAGATGGTCCACGGTGTTTAATTCCTGGAACAATGTACTTATTCCATTTTTTTGGGAATCCTTGAGACTTCGGGCCACATAGTCTTTTCCATTTAGCAGAATCCTGCCGCTTGTCCTGGTTAAAGCACCGGTAATGATTTTTATTAAAGTAGATTTGCCGGCGCCATTTTCGCCCACAATGCAG
>CAYNMO010000268.1:0-3225 GCA_964398155.1 uncultured Actinomycetota bacterium
TATTTTTTCCATGGAAATAAAATAACAGAAATATTGATTTTTTAAAATAGCAGTGTTACTATTATAAAATAAGTAGCACTAACTCAGTGTATAGAGACTACTTTTATTTTTTTTGATTAAACACATTAAATTTTCCATATTAAATATTCGGATAAAGAAGATAGATTAAAGAATATTTTAAAGTAAAAATTAAAAAATATTTACCATAAAAATTATTAAACAGGAGCTTATTTACAGAAAGGTTCGCATATGCACATACCTGACGGATTTATTGATTTAAAAACCGCAGTAGCAACAGGGATTCTTTCTACAGGTGGACTGGCGCTCTCCATTTTTAATGTCAAAAAGATTTTTAAAGCAAAGGTTATTGCACTGATGGGCGTAATAGCAGCCCTGATATTTGCACTGCAGATGATAAATTTTACAATACCGGGAGGTACCTCGGGCCATCTTCTTGGTGGAGCCCTTGCAGCTATTGTTTTGGGTCCATTTGCCGGTTCAATTGTTCTTACTGTGGTTCTTATTGTCCAGGCTTTTGTATTTATGGATGGGGGGGTTGTCGCGCTTGGCAGCAATGTTTTTAACATGGCAGTATGCGGAGTTTTGTTCTCATACCTTATTTATTATCTTTTTAAGAAAATATCTTCAAAAAGGTGGTTGTTTTACACATCAGTGGCTGCAGCTTCATGGTTCTCAGTTGTTATAGCTTCTTCTCTGGCAGCCTTTGAACTCGGTATATCCGGTACATATGATATGGGAGTTACCATCAAAGCAATGGTCCTTGTGCATATGGTAATAGGTGTTGGTGAAGCTGTGATAACTACTGCTATAGTTGCATTCATAGACAGGATAAGGCCGGATATTATTATCACAAGGGAGTTTAAGTAAAGTGTATAAAAGCTACAATAAACTATTTGATTTTCAGTGAAATACTGGTCAAACAAGGCATATATGAAAAAGTTAAAGAAAAGTTTAAATTAAAAAATTCCGCAATAATTATATTATCCTCTGAAAACTGTCTCTGTGCCAGCAATCAGTTTTTTTAGGATTTGGAAGGGAAAAGAAGTTGAAGAAAGCCGAAAAGGAAATACTCGGGTTTGTTATTGCCGGTATAATTATTGCCCTGACAGCAGCAATATTTATTTCTCCGCTTGCGTCAGCTTTTCCTGATGGCCTGGAAAAGGTGGCAGAAAACTTTGGTTTTATAAATAAGGCTGCAACAGTTGTGGATGAAAGTTTTTTCTTAATACCTGATTACTCTTTTGCATATATTGCCGGAGAGAAGTGGCGGGGCCCGGTAGCAGGACTTTTAGGGGTCCTTATTATCCTGGCACTTTTTGGAATTGTTTATCTGGTTTATCGAGTCGCAACAAGGAAACGAAGGTCGGAATCTGAGATCAATTAGCTCCCGGAGAATAATCAGCCAAAAATTAATTATTTCAAAAGAATTCCTGATTAGGAAATTAAGATTATTTTAATAATAATGAATTATTCAGAATAACGAATCAGTCAATCAAATTAAAGACAGATAAAGTTTTTTTAGATTTTTAGCTATGCCAAAAGTTTTCAGGCCGGACATAAGATCCAAGTTAATAATTTCACTGCTTGCAGCGGTATTTATTGTCAGCACTTCAAAGGGCAATTATATGGTATTGCTGATGTATCTTGCCCCGGTTATCGGCGCCGTTTTTTATTTAAGGCCGAGACTGCTGCTGCTTATAAAAAGGGTCTTTTTTCTTTTTTTATTTCCTCTTTCAATTTCAATTTTTATACCTTTTACAAACAGTGGCAATCCTGTTTATAACCTGGATATGGATTTATTTATTCTCAATATTACTGACAATGGGATCATGATTTTCTTTACAGCCATTATAAAATCTCTTCTTTCAATAATTATTTTTGCTTCTCTTGTGATATCAACAAAAGACACAGAACTTCTTGGTGGGCTCAGAAAAATTGGTATGCCAAAGATAATGGTATCAATTATTTTCCTGATGTACAGGTACCTTTTTCTTATAAGGGATGAGGCAAAGGCAGGGCAGCTGGCAATAAGCAGCAGGGTTTTCCAGAAATCCTATCATAATGTAAATAAAAGGCTGGCATACCTGGCAGGCAGCTTGTTTATCAAGTCCTTTGACAGGGCCGAAAACATTTATAAGTCAATGGAATCAAGGGGCTTTGAAGGAGAATTCCATGAAGTATGTGATACTGGAAAAGACTTGGGAAAAAAAAATATTTATGGCTGGGCAGCAGTTGTAGTTTTTGCAACCGTGCTTGCTGTAATTAAATATATTGAGCTTGCCAAATTACTGAATTAGTTATTAGTGGATGTCTTGGTTTTTAAGGGTTCGTTTGGTAATATCTCAATTTTAATTAAATATTTTATTTATTCCTCACTTTTTAATAAATAAATTTTAATATCATATTTTTAAAATTTTTTTAGGTCTTTAACTATGTGCCGATTATTATCATCAAACTGATTAAAAAATATGTCCGATAAACCTTTAATAGAAATAAACTCTCTAAAATATAAATACCTTTCATCAAAAAGGCTAAACGAAAAAAGTGAATCCCAAACAGTATTTAAACCTGTCTTAAAGGGCATAAGTTTAAATATTTACAAAGGTGAAAATGTATCAATAATCGGGCCGAATGGCGCCGGAAAATCAACGCTGCTTTTAAATATTGCGGGTCTTCTTGAATCCAGATATAGGGAAGGAAGCATAAGTATTTCAGGTATTAAAATGAATGAAAAAACCATCTATGAATTAAGGGAAAAAATCGGATTTGTTTTCCAGGACCCTAACAACCAGCTTTTTTCCACGTCAGTCTTTGACGACGTAGCGTTTGGCCTTGTTAATTTTCTTGTAAAGAAAAAAGACCCAAGGTCAAAAGATGCTTCATTTATACGGGGGCGTGTTATGGAAAGTCTGTCAAAAGTCGGCTTGAAGGATATAGAAAATGAAGTACCGTATTTTTTAAGTTTCGGGGAAAAAAAGCTGGCCGCGCTTGCAACTGTCCTGTCTTATGAGCCTGAAATTTTTATTCTTGATGAGCCCTCAAGCAACCTCGATCCGCAACACAGGCATGATTTTATAAATCTTCTTAAAAATATGGATAGGACCATAATAATCGCAACTCATGATCTTGATATGGCATATGATTTATCAGGCAGGGCAGTGGTAATAAACAATGGTATTGTGGCATTTGACGGTCCGGTTAGTG
>CAYNMO010000269.1:0-3200 GCA_964398155.1 uncultured Actinomycetota bacterium
GAACAAGCTTGGAATGGTAGACAGCGAATGGAAGACCGGTATTGTAATGTTCAGGCTGCAGCATTTCAGTGAAGCAATAAAACATTTTGATGCAGTGCTAAATTTAAGCGCAGGTCACTTGCTTGCACAGGAATATAAGGCAAAAGCTCAGACCAACATGGGACAGGACAAGCCTCTTGTTATGGAAACAACTACGATTTCAACGCCTGAAACCAAAACAACAGTTGCAGATAATACTTCTGCACCAGCTACTACAAAAGTCAGCTCAAAACTTACGACGACTGTACTGGTATTAATAATCGTAATACCTTTGGTTCTTATAATTGCAATTGTAGTCATTATTGTACTTGTTGTAACCAGAAAAAAAGGTCAGGTTCCTGTTCAGCAGGCTCCGGTATACCAGCAGCCGGCACCTCAGCAGGTCACAGCAAGAGCAGCAAAAGAACAGGCAATTGAAGAAAAACCTCAGGAAGAAACAGTTGAAGAAAATCCTGATGAAGACAAAAAAGAGGATATCAATTTTTGTCCGACCTGCGGTAATGAAGTTGATCCAACTCAGGTATTTTGCGCAAAGTGCGGAAATAAACTGAAATAAATAATTCAGTAAAAAGAGTAAAGTAATAATCAGCATAGTCTGATAATAAAATGAAACAGGGGAGTTTGGAAATAATAAAAACTCCCCTGTTTTTTGTTGTTTTTATATCATATATATGTTAAAGTTTTTTTTAAATTAAAGCCAAAAACCAGAAATTAAGAGCTTTCATGAATATTTTGAATTTATCTTCTAAGAAAACAATGAGAAAGTATTTTCCGGCTGCACAAACCGGAATTATTTCTATTTGCATTCTCTTACTCGTCTGTCTCATTTTACCTGGTATATTATCCTGATTAACGGATATATTTATACAGGAAAATGATAATTTTCACTTATTTTATCCGTTTATATTTAATAATATCATTTTCCTTTATTAAGCTTTATTACTAAAAGTTTTTCAAAATAAATTAAAGAAATAAATTATAATTAAAAGACAGATTATGAAAAATATTTATGTGAAATTTTAATAATGATAAAAATTGTGTACCTAAGGGGGAATATTGAGAAGCGATCTAATGAAAGAAGGAGTGGCAAGACTTCCGCACCGTTCGATATTAAAATCACTGGGACTGACTGATGAAGAAATAAAAAGGCCGATAATTGGCATAGCAAATTCATTTAATGAACTTATTCCGGGGCATATTCACTTAAACAGCATTGTTGAAGCGGTAAAAGCCGGAATCAGAATTGCAGGAGGGACACCGCAGGTATTTTCCACAATAGGAGTTTGCGACGGTGTTGCCATGAACCATCCCGGTATGAAATATTCGCTTGCTTCCAGGGAGCTGATTGCAGACAGTATTGAAACAGTATGCATGGCACACCCTTTTGACGGACTTGTTCTGGTTCCTAACTGCGATAAAATAATTCCGGGGATGATTATGGCTGCTCTTAGATTAAATATTCCGTCTATTGTTGTAAGCGGCGGCCCAATGCTCACAGGTAAATTTAACGAAAAAGATATAGATTACAGTACCTGCTACGAAGCTATTGGCAAATTCAGCAAAGGCTTGTACTCTCAGGATGATCTTGATCGTATTGAAGATGAGGCCTGCCCTTCATGCGGCAGCTGCTCAGGAATGTTTACTGCAAATACAATGAACTGCCTGACAGAGGCTTTGGGACTGGGCCTGCCAGGAAACGGAACCATTCCTGCAGTATATTCAAAAAGAATCAGGCTGGCAAAAACAGCCGGAATGAAAGTTATGGATCTTGTTAAAAATGATTTAAAACCAAGAGATATTGTTAATGCTGAGGCAATAAATAATGCTCTTGCAGTTGATATGGCACTTGGTGGATCAACCAACACCATACTTCATCTCCCTGCCATTGCCAGCGAAGCCAAAATTGATTTTACACTAAAATCAATAAATATTATAAGCGCCAAAACGCCTAATTTATGCAGGCTTAGCCCGGCCGGGGATTATCATATTTTTGATTTGTATATGGCTGGTGGAATAGAAGCATTAATGAATGAGCTGTTAAAAAATAAATTAATAAATGGCGGGCTTCTTACTGTTACCGGCAAAACTGTTGAGGAAAATATAAAAAACAAGGAAATTTTAAACAAAGACGTTATAAGAACTGTTGATAATGCTTATCTTGCAGACGGAGGGCTTAAAATACTATATGGCAATATAGCGCCAGAGGGAAGCGTCGTAAAGAAATCAGCTGTTGATCCAGCAATGTATATGCATAAAGGGAAAGCAAGGGTATTTAACAGCGAAGAAGAAACAGTATCAGCCATAATGAATGGAAAAATAAATTCAGGAGACGTTATCGTAATTAAGTATGAAGGTCCAAAAGGCGGACCAGGAATGAGGGAAATGCTCGCACCTACTTCCGCAATTGCCGGAATTGGTCTCGATAAAGAAGTTGCACTAATCACTGACGGAAGATTTTCCGGTGCCACAAAGGGTGCTTCGATAGGACATATTTCTCCGGAGGCAATGGCCGGAGGTCCGCTCGCTGTGGTCAATGAAGGAGATTATATAGAAATAGACATTAACAATAATTCAATAAATCTTCTTGTTTCGGAAAATGAAATAAAAGAGAGGCTTAAAAATTGGACAGCACCTGAATGCAAGATTAAGGAAGGCTATTTAAGCCGCTATGCAAAACTTGTAACATCGGCAGCTAAGGGTGCCGTGCTTGAGTGATAAACATGTTTTTAAAAGATTTTAAAAAAATAGTTATAAATTAACTGACATTTTTTTGAAGTCTATTTATATTTAAAGTATATTTATTAATCTAAACAGGATTTAAAAAATAATAAGAAGTTATAATAAACAGGAGACATAATGGGCAAAATTAATGGCTCAAAGATGCTGCTAAAGTGTCTGGCGGGTGAAGGAGTAGAATATATTTTTGGCTACCCCGGAGGAAAAGTAATACCCATATACGATGCAATTTATGACGATAAAAAAATAAAGCATATACTGGTGAGACATGAGCAGTGTGCTGCTCATGCTGCTGACGGTTATGCACGTGCAACAGGAAAAACAGGAGTATGCCTTGCAACCTCAGGGCCTGGTGCTACAAACCTGATTACCGGCATAGCCAATGCATATATGGATTCAATTCCTATTGTAGCTATCACTGGACA
>CAYNMO010000270.1:0-3197 GCA_964398155.1 uncultured Actinomycetota bacterium
TTATGAAGAATACGGCGGTGCTTTTTTAGTAGGCGTAAATGGAATTGTTATTATTTCGCACGGAAGTTCAAAAGCCAAAGCGATAACAAATGCGGTAAGAGTGGCCGTTGAGGGTCAGAAAAGCAGAGTAGTTGAGAAAATTGCAGCAGAGATTAATATTTAATAAATTTATAAATAAAGTTCACTATAAATTCAGGAGGAAATAATGGAAAATTTTGAAAAGATTAAAGACATTCTGGTTGACGTTCTGGGAGCAAGCAAAGATGACATCAAACAGGAAAGCAAATTTGTTGATGACCTGGGTGCAGATTCTCTGGATCTGGTTGAACTTATAATGTCTTTGGAAGATAAATTTCAAATTGAGATAAGCGATGCAGATGCGGAAACAATAATAACAGTTCAGGATGCACTGGACTATATTGCCAAAAATTCCAAATAACTGTAACTTTATCAAGCAGGTTTAAATATGTATGAAGAAGGTATTTTTACCAAGAAAGTGTTGCTTTGGCTTTTTAAACTAAAAATAATTCCAAAGGATCTGAATGTTTATTATTTAAGTCTCACCCATCGTTCTTTTGCTCATCAGATAGACAAAGAATCAAGAGGAAATGAGCAGCTGGAATTTTTGGGTGATTCTGTGCTTTCCTTTATTATAACCACATATCTTTTTGAGAGATATGGAAATTACTCTGAGGGAAAGCTGGCAAAGATTCGTTCATATTTAATTAAGGAATCCACGCTTGCAATATATGCTCTTCAGATAAACCTAAGTGAATATGTCCTTTTAAGTGAGAATGAAGAGATTTGCGACGGAAGAAAAAAAGAGTCAATAATTGCAGACTGCTTTGAAGCATTTATCAGTGCGCTTTATCTGGACAAAGGTATTGAATTTACAAAAAAATGGTTTTTTGATTTATTTAAACCTTTTATTGATGAAAGCATAAAAAATCCGGAATTATTCGATTACAAAACTTACCTGCAGGAAATTATTCAGTCAAGAGGACTCCCTCTGATAAAATATAAACTTACTTATGCTGAAGGCCCCGATCACGACAGAATGTTTCACTCCGCTGCCATGCTTGGAAATGAGATAATTGGGATCGGATCCGGCAGAAGTAAAAAAAATTCAGAACAGCTTGCCGCAAAGGATGCTGTTAACAATTATATTAACAGGCAGAGTTAATTTTTTTATTTATCCGGTTATTAAAATTGCCAGGAATCGATTAAACAAAACCAATAAAAGCAAGAGGAATAATATTGTATCTAAAGAACATATCGCTTCGGGGTTTTAAATCTTTTGGAACTAAAAACAGTCTGATGTTTGAGCCTGGAATAAGCATTATTGTCGGGCCTAACGGCAGCGGTAAAAGCAATATTGTAGATGCCATCTCCTGGGTTTTGGGTGAACAGAGTCCAAAATCATTAAGGGGAGTTTCCATGGGCGATGTTATTTTTAAGAGCAAAAATGAGAAGCTTGCAATTGCTGAAGTTTCCCTTATTTTTGATAATACAGACAGAATGCTGCCTGTCGAATTTGCAGAAGTTAAATTTACCAGGAGAGCATATATTAAAGGCGGAAGTGAATATTTTATCAATTCCTCCCCATGCAGGCTTGCTGATATTCAGGACCTTACTGCTGAAAGCGGAATAGGCAAGGGCCTGTATACAATAATCAGTCAGGGACAGGTTAACAATGTTGTTCTCTACAAACCAACTGACAGAAAACATGTAATAGATGAAATAATCGGAGTATCAAGACATAAAACCAGAAGAGACAAATCAAAAGCAAGGCTTGAAGCTGTTGAAGGCGATATAAACAGAGCCAATGATCTTTTACATGAAGTTAAAAGGACTATGGATCCCCTGGCGTCAGAGGCAAAAAAATCCAGAATATTTTCTGATTTATCGCAGGAAATGAAGAATCTGGAACTATCACTTTTTATCTCAACCATTAACGGCTTAAACAAAAAATGGGATGAGGAAATTACAAATTATGATAAAAATTTAATTGATCTTGACGAAGCTGATAGAAAGATTCATATAGTTAATTCCCAGAAAAAAGAATATGAAACCATTTTCTACAGGGAAAAAGAAAACTTTACCAGTCTTGAAAGTAAAAGCAATTATTTTAATCTTTTGTGCAGCCAGCTGACCAATATAAAAACAATGGTATTAAATCAAAAGACATCCATTGTAACAATAATTAATATGATTAAATTCAGCATGAATGATGTTACGGATGCATTTAATAATAAAAATACTGGGGATATAAAAACTCAAAACGAAGATACTGTTGATAAAAAAGATGTTGAAAAAGCAATAGAAAAAATTAATTTAATTTTTGAGCTTTCTGATAATTTTTTTAATAATATCCAGGAATGGGCATTGCCGGGATATATGCAGTATATTACTGAATTTAAAAAACAGCTTGTTTTTAAATTAAACGATATAAAAGAATTACTAATTTCAGGCTTTGAGCCAGGACATGAAGAAGTAATTATTGCTCCGCAGGAGGAAGCACCAAAAAATAAAATTAATCTTGAAGACAGATTAAACAAATTAAAAAATATACTGGAGTATGCGCAGTCCAATATTACCAGTCTTGATATGCTCACCAGACTCCTGGCAAACCTTAAGGACCAGTCTGATATTATCGAAACCAAAATTTCCGCAAAACTTATCAGAGAAGAACATTCTTTAAATTCGAGTCAGTCAAAACTAAACAGGTGCTTTGAGGAATTAAACAAATTAAACTCTAAAAAAACTTTTTTGGAAAATGAAATTTATCGCAGCGATTTAAAGAAAGAACAAATAAAAGAAAAAGTCAAAGATTTAAGCATAAAGAATTTTGATGAATATAATATGCCGGTTGATTTTATTATGAAAAATTTTAAAGCCGCCGAAAATATTGAAAAATGTGAGTCAAGAGTAAGGGAACTAAGAGGAGAGCTTGCCAAATATAGAAATATTAATCCAAATGCTCATCTTGAATACGAAAAAGTAAAAGAAAGATTTGAATTTCTTGAAAATCAGAAAAATGATTTAAGTGAAAGTAAAAAAGAACTTAACAAGCTGATAATAGAATTAAATCAAAAAATCAGGGAGTATTTCAATGAAAAATTCAATCTGATAAATGAGAATTTTTGGTTTCTACTGTCGAGATCGGTGTTGACCCGGCCATTGCTGCCGTAGCTGGT
>CAYNMO010000271.1:0-3185 GCA_964398155.1 uncultured Actinomycetota bacterium
GCGCTGAAGAGATATTAAATGATTTTGGAATAGCTTTTGAGAAGATTGTTTCGTCTGCGCACAGAGCTCCTGAGAAAACTTCCGGTTTTGCCAAAGACTTAAAAAAGAGAGGGTTTGAGGTTGTTATTGCAGGAGCAGGCAAAGCTGCCCATCTGCCTGGTGTAGTCGCTTCCTATACAACTATTCCTGTAATAGGAGTTCCTATAAAAACTGATGACCTTGGAGGTCTTGACTCACTTCTTTCAATCGTACAGATGCCGACTGGTGTACCTGTAGCCACTGTTGCAATAAACGGTGCTAAAAATGCAGCCCTTCTGGCCGTACAGATACTTGCTCTAAAATATGAGGATATTAACAAAAAGCTGGAGCTTTTTAAATCAAAACAGGGGATCTAAAAATTGAACCCTGTATTTTGCAGAGAAATTTAATTTATTAAAATTATTAAAAACATTTTTTACTCATATAAACAAAAAGTTAGATCTATATAGAAAAAACAGGGGATCCAAAAAAAAGTAACTGTTTGCGGCATCAGCAATACAATTGAACTTAAGTAAGACAATTCAGTTTTAATAACTGAATTTGGGCAAGTTGTTTTTTATAAAGCATGGATCGTTAATGAACTACTGCAAACATTTTTTTAATTATATACTATCTTTTAATGATGTCTGGCATCACTACATAATTTTTAAAACTTTTATGGGAGAACATATTAATGAAAAATAATATCAAAATTAGTGTTAAAAATTTTGGATTTTCTTATGGAGATACAAAAGTTTTAGCTGATGTGACTTTTGATATAGAGAAAAACACTGTCACCTCAATAATAGGCCCGTCAGGCTGCGGTAAATCAACACTACTTCGTACATTTAACAGAATGAATGAGCTTTTGGGTAATGTCAAAGTAGACGGAAATGTAGAAATAGACGGTGTTGATATATACAAAACAGGTACTGATGTTGTTGAACTTAGAAAAAAAGTCGGGATGGTTTTCCAAAGACCCAATCCTTTTCCGAAAACTATTTATGACAATGTGGCATATGGCCCAAGGCTTCATAAAAAGTATTCAAAATCAGAGCTTGACTTTATAGTCGAAGACAGTCTTAAAAAAGCTGCACTTTGGGAAGAAGTTCAAAAGAAACTCAGTAAAAGTGCGCTTGAACTTTCAGGCGGACAGCAGCAGAGGCTTTGCATTGCAAGAGTTCTAGCAGTTGCCTCTGAAATACTATTAATGGATGAACCAGCATCAGCACTTGATCCTATATCCACTCAAAAGATTGAAGATCTTATAACTGATCTTAAAGATAATTACACGATAATAATTGTTACACATAATATGCAGCAGGCTGCAAGAGTTTCCCAGAAAACAGCCTTTCTTTTAATGGAAAAGCACGGGGAACCTGCCGGTCTGATTGAATACGGAGATACAAATAAAATTTTTACATTTCCATCAGACAAGAGAACTGAAGATTATATTACCGGAAGATTCGGATAAAGTTTTTGGGTCATAATATTATTTATAAAAGCAGTTGCCGGTATTTTTGACATTAGGAATTTTATGAAATATAATACGGTATCATATTTTTGGGATTTATTTGGAGCCGTTATTTAATAATCCTTTTTCCATCAGGAGTAAACTTAAATGAAAGAATATCGAATAACTCAGGAGGGGCATGAAAAGCTCTTAAAGGACCTTGACAGTCTCGTCAGAGTTAAAAGAAAAGAAATTGCAGAGAGATTAAAAGAAGCCAAAAACGCAGGTGGCGATTTGTCGGAAAATCTCGAATATGAGTTTGTTAAAAACGAACAGGCATTTGTTGAAGGCAGAATTGAACAGATAAGCGATATACTCCAGAGCTATGTTCTTGTCGAGAAAAATGTTCATAAAGATGCTGTAGATATTGGTGCGGTAGTAGTTGTCAGAGATTTTGATTTAAACAAAAATATAAAATTTGAGATAGTAAGCTCTATAGAATCAGAGCCTTCACAAAATAAAATTTCCGATGAATCTCCTTTAGGCAGTGCACTCCTTGGAAAGAAAATAAAGGATGAGATAACTGTAAAAACTCCTGCCAGAACATACAAGCTTAAAATTATAGACATTATTTAAAAACAGTTTTAAAAAACTAAATTTTTTTCTGATTCTTTTTAAATAAATTTTTTTGCTGCGAGATAAATAGTTTTTATTATTAATAAATATTTTTTAAAATTAAACATGAATGATATTAAAAAAGAGAATAATGATATAGAGACCGTAAACCAGGAGGAAACTCAGGAAACTCAGGAAACTCAGTTAAATATTGAGAATATTGAAAATTCCGAGGCTGAATATCTTCTTGAGCTGGAAACTCCTGTCGGAGAGACATTAAAAACAAAGCTTGAGAAAATAAAAGAGCAGAGAAAAAAAGGAATAGATCTCTACAGCGCCAAATTTGAAACAAATACAGACACTGTAACACTTCATGAAAACTACTCTGGCATTGAAGCTGGTGAAAAAGCTGAAGGGGAGTATTGCATAGCCGGAAGAATAATGATTTTTAGAAAACATGGCAAAGCAACTTTTGCAGTTTTGAAAGATTTTAATGGACAGATTCAGCTCTACCTTAATATTAAAAATATCGGCGACGAAAAATATCATGAATTTTCTGATTTGGATATCGGAGATATTGTCGGCGTAAAAGGTACAATATTTAAAACACACACCGGAGAGCTTTCAATCAATGTTGCAGAATATGTTCTGCTTAGTAAATCAGTAAGAATACTGCCCGAAAAATGGCATGGTCTTAGAGATAAGGAAATAAGATACAGGCAGAGATATCTGGACTTTATTGTCAATCCTGAAGTCAGGGAAGCATTTATAATCAGGATTAAGATGATAGAAGCTTTCAGGAAATTTTTAACCCTAAGGGGATTTCTTGAAGTTGAGACTCCTATGCTGCAGCCTATTCCGGGTGGTGCCACTGCAAAGCCATTTATAACGCATCATAATGCACTTAATATGGAGCTCTATCTTAGAATTGCACCGGAACTTTATCTCAAAAGACTTATAATAGGTGGATTTGAGAAAGTATTTGAAATAAACAGAAATTTTAGAAACGAGGGTATTTCATATAAACATAATCCTGAATTTACGATGCTTGAGTTTTATCAGGCTTACGTGGATTACAATGATCTGATAGTGCTTACTG
>CAYNMO010000272.1:0-3175 GCA_964398155.1 uncultured Actinomycetota bacterium
AAGTAAATCCATAAAAATAGTAGAGAGCAAATAGGTTGGAGGAATAAATGAGTAATATGAGAGCGGTAAGACTATTTGCACCAGGTGATTTGAGATGTGTCGAAATAGAGAAACCTGTTATTGAAGAAAAAGATGATGCAATAATCAAGGTAAAAGCCTGTGGTGTATGTGGTTCTGATTTAATGAGGGTAATGGTCAAGGGTGCTTACAGGCATCCAATTACTATCGGCCATGAGTTTGCGGGTGTAGTGGAAAGTATAGGTTCAGACAATAAAGGTTTTAACGCCGGAGACAGGGTAACGGTTGTACCGCTTATTCCGTGCGGTGTTTGTGATTACTGCAAAATAGGCCAGCAGGTTCTTTGTGATAATTATGATTATTATGGCTCCAGAAAAGAAGGAGCAATGGCCGAATACATAAAAGTAAAGACAGATAATCTCATAAAATTACCTTTTAATGTAGATTTTGAAACCGGAGCAATGACAGATCCTGTTGCTGTGGCACTTCATGCAATCAGGAAATGCAAGCTGGAGCCGGGGCAGAAAGCGGCAGTATTCGGACTGGGCGCAATAGGACTTCTTGCAATTCAGTGGCTCAAATACTCCGGATGCACTGATATTTTTGCAATAGATATCTTTGACGAAAAACTGGAGCTTGCTGAACAATTTGGTGCAGATGTGTGCATTAATGCAAAAAAAGAGAATCCTGTGGAAATCATTAATAATAAAACCAACAAAAGAGGCGTCGATGTTTCCATAGAGCTTGCCGGAAATAAAATTACACAAATCCAATGCATTGAAGCAACAAGAAAGCTTGGAAGAGTTGTAATATGCGGAATCTCTTACGACGATCTTGTTTTCCCCAATGCCGTACTAAGCAGAATCTTAAGAGGTGAAATAGAGTTTGTGGGGTCATGGAACTCTCTTATTTCCCCCCTTCCTGTAGATGAATGGAGAGCTGCCATCAATTATACAGGCAAAGGTAAAATTTTATGTAATCCTGTTATTTCGCACAGATACAGACTTGAAGATTGTGCAAAAGCATTTGAAATGATGTTTTACAAAAAGGAAGTTTTCAATAAAGTCATGTTTAAACCCGAAGATTAGCTTACCCGGAAAAAATCAATGTCGATAAGATTATTGGCGCTGATGATTTTTTAAAGGTTGATGGTTTAAGTTGGTATTAGATTAAAAATATAGTTTTATAGTAAAAATTTAAAAAATATTCAAGATAAAAAAAAGAAAGAAAATGAAAAATGCAATAGGTCTTATTGAAACAAAAGGATTTGTAGGTGCAGTTGAGGCAGCTGACGCAATGGTTAAAGCAGCAAATGTAAATTTAGTCGGTGAAAAACAAATTGGCGGCGGCTATTTTACAGTTATTGTGGAAGGTGATGTCGGAGCAGTAAAGGCAGCTATTGATGCAGGTGCAGCCGCAGCAAAAAGAGTTGGAGAGGTTATATCTGTCCACGTTATTCCAAGCCCTCACGCTGAAGTTGATAAAATTTTACCAGGCAGAATCAATAATTCAAAATAAGAAAAATAAGGCATTTATTTTTTATAAGAACAGGGGATATAGATAATTGAAAGCCATAGTATTTCATGGGATTGATGATGTGCGTCTTGATGAAATGGAAATACCGGAAATTAATGAAAATGAGGCACTTCTAAAAGTAGGAGCAGCAGCACTGTGTGGGACCGACTTAAGAGTCAAAGCATCGGGGCACAGATGTATCGGGGAAAAAGAAACAAGAATCCTGGGGCATGAGGTTGCCGGAACAATTTCAAAAGTCGGAGGAAAGGTCAGAGGCCTGGCAGAAGGAATGAGAGTTGCAGTTGCACCTGTTTCAGGGTGTGGTATTTGCAGGCAGTGCATTTCCGGCATGCAGGTATTCTGCAGGAATGATATTGTTCTTGGCTTAAGCACGAGTGGAGGTCTTGCAGAGTATATGGTTATCCCTGAACCTCACATAAAAGGAGGAAATGTTTTTGTAATGCCTGAGAGCATGGGCTTTGACGTTGCCGCAGTTGCAGAACCACTTGCTACTGTATTTACGGGGCTAAGTGCCTGCGAAGTAAAACCTGCTGATATTGTACTGGTAGTAGGAGCCGGACCGGTCGGATTAATGCATATGCAGATGGCTAAAGTTTTCGGCGCCCAAAAAGTCATTGTAAGTGAGATACTCGATGACAGACTGGAAATGGCTTTAAAATTCGGAGCAGACCATGTAGTTAATCCGTTAAAAGAAAATCTTGCAGAAATTATTCTTAACCTAAGCAATGGAAGGGGAGCTGATGCCATTATAATAGCTGCAGCTTCCGGGCAGGCTCAATCGCAAAGTCTTGAACTTGTTGCTATCGGCGGCCACATTAATTTTTTTGGCACACTTCCAAAAGGGAAAGATAAAATAGAAATCGAATCTAACAGAGTTCACTATAAGAATATAAAGATACTTGGCACAACAGGAACAACCGTTTTGAATTATTACAAAACAATGGAGCTGCTTTTATCAAATAAAATTGATTTGTCCAAATTTATAAGCTCAAGGTTTAAATTAGATCAATACGAGGAAGCATTTGAAGCTGCAAAGTCAACCAGTTCCCTGAAAGTTATTTTTGAAATAAATTAAATCAAGGCAATGCTTTAGATTAATTTATCTAAAGCATGTTTCTTAAAATCTCACAAAACAAGGAACTGTCAGAGACTCTAACTTTTTTACGTATTCTTCCAGGGACTGTAATGTTTTTATGCAGAGCCCTGATTTATGTAAATAGCCTGGGGAAAACAAATCTGGATGCTGTTTTTGATTTCCGAGAAACATGGGTCAATCAACAAAATTGTCGGCATCAAAACCAGATCGGCTAAGCATATCATTTACGCTTACCCCTCTTCTTGAAAGATATTTTCTTACCTGACTGTCGTTGGAAAGTCTGAGCATATTGTAATTTTCTTCAGAGTCATCCTCCCATATTCTTCTTTCAAACATCATTTTTATGCAGTCTTCAATACTTTGCCACTTTTCCTCATTTATTTCCCTTAAGAAAATTTCCTTTCTGTCGTTTTCATCGAAAAGCTCGAGTACTGTGGCAATAACATCTTTTAAAATTCCGGTCCATGCTTTAAAAGAGCCCCCAAGATAAATTCTTTCGGAGAATTTATGGTTTTCATCGTTTTT
>CAYNMO010000273.1:0-3172 GCA_964398155.1 uncultured Actinomycetota bacterium
TTATGATAAGATTTAAATACCTCTATAAATAATATGTTTTGGAAAAGAGAATAAATAATTTAAATTTCTAAGGAAGTGGAAACCTGCAAAAGATGGGAAAAATTATATCAATATCAAACCAAAAGGGTGGTGTAGGAAAAACTACAACAGCACTAAATTTAGGAGCTGCAATTGCTGAAAAAGATAAGAAAGTTCTGCTGGTGGATTGCGACCCCCAGGCATCACTAACTATTGTCTGCGGGGTTGATTTGAAGAATTTAGATAAATCCTTATATGATGCAATAAATAGGGAAAATAATGATGAAGAAATAAATACGGCTGAAATTATTCTTAAAACAAAAATTAATAATTTAGATCTCATTCCTTCAAACATTGACCTTTCAAAAGCAGAAATTGAGCTTATGAATATGCTGGACAGGGAAAGGATTTTAAAAAATATACTGGACCCACTTAAAAATATTTACGACTATATTTTAATTGACTGTCCGCCAAGCCTTGGAATTTTAACAATCAATGCATTAACAGCTTCAGATGAAGTTATTGTACCGGTTGAGACTGATTATTTGGCTTTAAGGGGCGCAGAGATACTTATAAACTATACTGTAAAAACGGTTAAAAGAAAGTTAAATAAAAACCTTGTCATAAAAGGAATTCTTCCAACTATGCATAATCCTCGAACTATTCATGCAAGAGAAGTTCTTGAGAGCTTAAAGAAATATTTTGCAGATTTAGTTTTCACTGCTGTTATAAAGGAGTCAGTTAAGTTTAAAGAATCTTCAGTAGGAGGGTATTCAATACTTGAATATGCCGGCAGCTCAGATGTCGCGCAAGCTTATCGGCAGCTTGCCCAGGAGGTTTTAGCAGATGGTTAAAAAAAAGACAAGTGTGGAAGATGCAGTTTCAGAGTTTTTTAAGGAAGAGAAAAAAGAATTATCCGATGATTTATTTGATGCCAGCAATTTAAATGGCCTGGTAAATATTTCCATATCACGTATTACCAGAGATAAAAATCAGCCAAGAAAAACTTTTAATAGCAATACCTTAGAAGAGCTAGCCAGTTCAATAAAGGAACAGGGAATTATAAATCCTATTACAGTCCGCCCATATGGAAATAAATTCATAATAATAGCAGGAGAGCGAAGATTTTTAGCTGCACGGCAAGCAGGGCTAAAGGTAATTCCGGCACAGATAAGAAGAGTCTCTAAAAATGACGTAATGCTAATTTCACTTATAGAGAACTTACAAAGGGAGGATTTAAACAGTATTGATAAAGCAGAGGGAATTAAGGCTTTAAAAGTAAACCTGGGTTTACCATGGACTGAGATTGGAAAAAAACTTGGTTTGTCAAAACAAAGAATACTTGACCTTGTTGGACTTTTAGATCTTCCTAAAGAAATAAAAGAGGATATCCGCAGCAAAAAATTAACAGAGAAACACGGCAGGGCTCTAAGGAAATTAAAAAATGACAAAGATGAGATCATTAGAGTTTCTAAGATTATAAAAGAAGAAAAACTCTCCGGAGATAAAACATTACAACTTGCAAAAGAAGTTAAAAGTAGATTTGGCAGCTACAATCTGGACCTTGCCCAAGAGAGTTCTATGGTTGAGCCAAGGCAAAATCCCGCCCACGCATTTATCAAAGTTTGCCAAAATTTTCTCTCAGATATAAAAAGTTTAAGAACTAATTTTTCATCTGAGAAAGAAATGACAGGTGATGATAAGAAAGAATTAAAAGAGATGCTCGATGCTGTAACTCGCCAAATTGAAGACTTTAGCAGAACCTGTAATTTATAAAAAGGATATGTATGCCATATATAGATACCATAGCTGGGATTTTAAATGAAGTGAAGGTCTGGCTGTTTACTCTTATCGGTATTGTTTCTCTGGTAGTTATTGTAATACAGGGTTTTCGGTATCAGAGCGGGGATTCAGCAGAGAAACAGGAAGCAATACGCAATATAAAAAGGACAATTATTATGGGTGGAGGAATCTTTGTTCTGGCCTGGTTTGCAACTTATATTATAAATAAAATGTCTTCTGTTTAATTACCCAACCTTTCAAGGAGCCGCCAGCAATAATGCAAATGCTTGACTGGATAAAAGAAATTATATCTACTTCAATATGGGACACTGTTGCAACCATTATTGAAAGCCTCCTTAATTTTATGTTTAAGTACATCACACAGGTTGTAATTGACCCTACGGAACCCGGCAAATATCTTACTAACTTTGAACAGTATCTAAAAGGAGTGCAATTTTTTGCCGGAGGGTTACTGGTTATTTTTGTTGTCCTTGCTGTTTTTAGGCAGCTATCAGGTGTAATGTATCAAAGTGAGAAATCGATTGGTACTTATTTTATTCATGTCACTTTTGCAGGCGGCCTTATATATATCCTACCAAAAACAGTTACACTTGTTTTTCTGCCTCTTAATAATCTGCTTATAAGTTTTATAGGTGAGATAGGAATAGATACCACAAGAATTGAGGATTCTTTTCAATCAGCCTGGGGCCTTATAAAGGAAGAAAGTGTCATGAAAATTATTTTTTTAATTCTTATTGTGGCACTCCTTGCTCTTGGTATTGCCGGAGCCATCCGTTATATAGAGACATTAATTGCAATACTTATCTCTCCGCTCGTGGCACTGTCGGTAATAAATAGCAGTGACGGATTAAATATATGGATTAGAGAGATAGTGGCTATTATTTTTACCCAGACAATTCATTTTTTAATCTTGCAGATACTTCTCTCAATAATGGGAGGAGTGGAAAATTTTATGGTAATGATGATTTTATCTATCGGAACAATTTCAGTAGGCCTAAGAGGGCCACAAATACTGCGTCAGTATTTATACAAGTCTGGCACTTCATCAGTACTGGTATCATCAGCCGGTTCTGCTGGACGAATTGGAATGATTGGCATGATAGCAAAAAGGTAAATTAAATGGATGATGAAATAAATAATAAAAAAAGAAGACTTCCAAGGCATGTTGACGGACGTATCCTGATAGGGCTAATGCCTATTAAGAACTTCTTTATAATGCTTCCAATTGCAGTACTAATAATTTTGGCAGTTCTAAGATATTTTACACCGCTTATATTTTTTGCAGGAGTATTATTTCTGGGAATTATAATAGGCATGTTTTCTGAATTTCATCAGAGAGAGACTGGCTTTC